>JALZUU010000450.1 GCA_023300665.1 Saprospiraceae bacterium
CTTTTTAGAGCAGGCTCACCAATCAACTAATTAACATTTAAATTCAAATAAAAAATGTCAAATAGTCAAATGGAGTTAATTATTTAAACAAAACTAAAAACATACACCTCTCTACTGAATCACCAATCGCTCTGTATATCGTTTTCCATCCACCTCAAAATTCAAAAAGTAAATTCCTGTCGTTAATTGATGCTCCCAAGTATAACGTTGTAATCCTGCAGCTTGGGTTTCTTGGATAATTATACCTTGTTGTTTTCCTAGTAAGTCAGTTATCTCAATATGAACCTTAGCAGATTTTTCTAATTCATAATTGATATTTAAAATTCCATTTCCAGGATTCGGATAAATAGTTAAGTTGATTTCCGTTGCTGATAAATCATTGGTGTTTACGACTATATCTTCTAATTTGTCTAATCGCGTACTGGTGTAAAGTCGATATTCACCAGGTGCTAGATTAATAGGCACAGAAGTACTAGTGACTTGAATACTATCTTGTGTAAAGTATTCATACCAAGTTCCAGTGCTGGGAAAATTAGGGGTGATATTGCCTGCTTCTACACTGAAATTCCCTAAAGCCGTTACGTCAAATTCAGTTCCATTCAAGTGTAAAGTTTTAAAACTACTATTATTTAAAGTTCCTTGATAATCTGTTGTATTGAAAACATCGTAAGTTGTTTTTAGATAGATCAACTGTCGAGTTACATTATATAAATCACGTCGATCGACATCTTCAAAATAATCCCAACGAATAGGTTTATTATCTACTCGACAATTTTGGTTGATGGTGCCATTGGGACAATAATTGATAGAAAAATCGTAACCAATTTCTCCAAATTGCCAAAGCATTTTTGGTCCAGGAATGGTATAAAAAAATACCGAAGCAAGTTCCACTCGGTCGAGCGCAGTCCCAAAATCTTGTACATTATAACTACCACTCGAATTTCCAAATTCTAAATTTTTATACATTAATCGCTCTTCATCATGGCTTTCCATAAAAGTTATTAAGTGCGGATTGTCCCAGTTTCTTTGCTGATAATCCGCTCCGGAAAGATCATTATTATAACCCATGGTCGCTTCGTTGTATTGGAAGTTCATATTATTCCAAAACAACATTCCGTAATCAGATAATTCTTTTTCTTCTGCATTGACTGCAAAATGTTCCATGATGGCATAAGCATCGGGATTTATATTCCAAACCACATCTGCGTAATCTTTTAAAATCTGAATTCGAGAAGGATCGTACTGTCCCCATAGATCGACATTTCCCCCAGAATTTACTTGTGTAAAACCTTTTGATAAATCAAATCTAAAACCATCCATTCTAAACTCTTCCAAAAAATAGGTGAGCGTTCTATTGACATAATAATCTGTCGCATCGCTTTCATGATTGAAATCATATCCCACATTAAATGGATGTCGCGCGTCGGGATTTAACCAAGGATTTTCAGCAGTCGGCTTAAATGCTATGGGATCCCAATATAATTGCGCAAGTGGACTTTGACTAAAAGCATGATTAAAGACCACATCCAAAATGACGGAAATCCCACGGCTATGCGCTTCGTCAATAAATCGTTTTAACTCATTAACAGGACCATAATATTTGTCTACTGCAAAATGAAAACTAGGATTATATCCCCAACTTAGATTGCCTTCAAATTCATTAATAGGCATTAGTTCAATCGCATTAATTCCTAAACGATCTAGATAATTTAAAGTATCAATTAAAGTTTGATAATCGTGTCGATCTAGAAAATCACGAACCAATAATTCATAAATCACCAATTCTTCGACTGCCGGATTTTCGAAATCATCGACCTGCCAATCGTATTCCGGTGGTCGCGTTTGTAAAACAGATAAGATGCCTGATCCATCCTGTGGATAATCAAGTAAATCAGGATAAGTTACCGTTGGAATAAAATTATCATTGGAAGGATCGAGTACATAAGGCGTATATGGATCTGCAATTTTGATGGTTCCATCTACTAAATATTGATAAGGGTAAGGTTGATTTGGATCAAGTCCAGAGAGTTCTAACCAATAAGTAGTCCCATCGGTACTACGCTTCATTTGATAAGGCGTATCGGCTGTAAAATCATTAAAAGTTCCTAAGACAAAAACGTTGGATTTATTAGGTGCAAAAAGCGCTAAACGGACCGTGTTGTCATCTAGGACGTTGACACCAAGTTCTGTTCCAGCAGGAGGATTTTCAATGACGGTGGGAGGAACGACCGTGTACTCAAAACTTACACTAGCCGTTTCTCCTCCTTGGCTAGCGGTTAGAATTACTTCGTGGAGACCAATTTGATTAGCCGTAATGGTTCTAGTAATTGAAGTGCCTGAAACTACTCCAATCAATGCCCCATTATCGGTCAGCGTTAGACCCGCCAAAGGCGTACATACGCCTTCTACGACGAGTTGATCTCCTTGACCAATGATTAACCCTGTGGTAGTTGGATTCGTAAAGGCCACGGTCAATGCCGTTCCTTCAGGAAAGACGGGGGTAAATATATCTGCACCAGAAGCCGCTCGGCCCACGATAGATCCATCTACATTTCTAAAAACAAAAGCCATCTGCTCTACAGTTTCTCCACTACTTACGCCATAAAAATCATTGATATTATAACTGATGGTGTATTGATTATTTCCAATAGAAGTCATTCTGACATTTGCGTCATCAGTTCCCCAATTTCCTTGAACATGTTGCCAGTCATTGCCGCTCGAACTAAAATTGGTAATGACTCCGGTATGTGCATACACTGTACCTCCAAAACCAGCTAAAGCACCATTACCTTCGCTTGCATCAAATGTAATCGTGACATTATCCGACTGATTGGGAAGTGCCGGATCAACACTAATTACTTGGGCATTGATTGAAAAAAGGGATACCAATAACAGGAGGAGACTCCCTAGTAGTTTTAGAAAAGGAAGGGTGGAAATTTTCATAAGGGTAGTTTTTTGCTTTGAAAATGAGTTTGAAGGGTGTAAATGAAGTTTATCTCTAAAAATAACTCTAATTTTATAATTTTAAGTAATTATACCCTAATAATGACTTTTTATCAGCAAATACTTGATATTATGGACAATAAAGTGTATCTTCGGTAAGTTCGGAAATTGGGTCATTTTATGACTATTTTTTCGCTAAAACGTAAGAAAGCTTACGTTATTTATTAATCAAAAGGCGTGATGAATTATTTCATTACTGTCAAAAAAATTTTGAACGATTATGGCAAGACCATCATTGAAGCCACCAAAATTGAAAGACGGATTTTACATTGAATTAAGTGGCGGAAGCCATGGACGAGGAATTAAAATCCACCGTGAAACAAAAAAAGAAATTGATCATTTAATGGAGCAATATCAAAGAATGAGAGATGTTACCTACTTAGGTGAAATGAAAGAAGGCAAATTCTTGGACGACAAGGGCAAGCCTAGAAAAAAGAAAAAAAGATAATATTTAAAATTATTAGGAAAAACCACTGTAATCAACTGATTATGGTGGTTTTTTGGTTGTTGGGGCGTTTTGTAAAACGCTCCAACAACTGACGATAAAACAACTGTCATGAATCTCTCCAATTTTTTCAAAGACCTCAAAGTTATTGAACTAGCTTCTGTACTCGCTGGCCCATCGGTCGGAATGTTCTTTGCGGAACTAGGTGCCACCGTGATCAAAATAGAAAATAAAACCACCAACGGGGATGTCACCCGCAAATGGAAAATGCCTTCTGAAGATGCTGCTGCGTCAGATTCCGCCTATTATCATAGTATCAATTGGGGAAAAAAATCCGTCTTATTAGATTTAAGTAATAAAGAAGATTTTGAAATTTTGACAAACTATCTAAGGTCTGCGGATTTGGTCATCTCTAATTTTAAAGCAGCTTCTGCAAAGAAATTAGGACTTGATTATTCGGCTATTCGATCCATCAATTCGGCTATCATTTATGCGAATATTTCTGCTTATGGTTCGGAAGATAATCGTCCTGGATTTGATGTGCTTATGCAGGCAGAAACCGGATGGTTGTCGATGAATGGAGAGGCCGGTCGTGGCCCTGTAAAACTTCCAGTAGCTTTGATGGATGTCCTAACCGCCCATCAACTCAAAGAAGGAATTTTGATTGCCTTATTGCACCGCGAACGTACAGGAGAGGGGAGTGAAGTACAAGCAACCCTCTACGATAGTGGCGTTGCTTCTTTGGTCAATCAAGCCAGTAATTGGCTCAATGCTGGACACCTACCCAAACGAATGGGCAGCCAACATCCGAATATCGCTCCTTACGGTGATATATTGTTAACAAAAGACAAAGTCGAGATTATTCTATCCACTGGAACAGACGCTCAATTTGAACGATTGCTGGAAGTCTTGGATTTGACAAAGCTAAAAACAGATCAAAGATTTAATAAAAATGCTGCTCGATTGAGTAATCGTTTTGAACTAATGACAGCGCTAAATAAAGCCGCTGAAAAAATAATCGCTAAAGATTTTTTAAGTGCTTGTGAGCAACTTGGGGTTCCTGTGGCACCTATCCGTAATCTGCAAATGGTATTCGAAGATCCTCGAACAAAGGAGATGTTGTTAGATGCTGTAGATGAAAAAGGCCACGCGGTGCAAGTAGTGCGCAGCGTGGCCTTTACGGTTTCTGTTTACTAAACTTTTAAAGTTTAGTAAACAGAAACCAGAAGTCCAGACTCTACCGCATCGCCTTGATACCCGGTAGTTCTTTTCCTTCCAAAAACTCTAGCATGGCACCGCCACCGGTAGAGACATAACTCACCTGATCGTTGAGTCCCATTTGGTTGACTGCCGCCACGGAGTCACCGCCACCGACGAGAGAGAAGGCACCTTTTTTAGTGGCTTTAGCTACTGCCTTGGCAATCGCTTTGGTTCCTTTGGCGAAAGGTTTCATTTCAAAAACACCCATTGGGCCATTCCATAAAATCGTTTTCGAATTGAGGATAACTTCGGTAAATTCTTTTTGTGCCTTTTCACCAATATCTAATCCCATCCATCCTTTCGGAATTCGCTTACTGGATTTAAGCGCCTTTTTTGCTTTAGGAGAAAAATCATCCGCCGTCATAGAATCTTTAGGTAAGTAAATATTTACTTTTTTCTTTTTGGCTTTGGCCAATAATTTATTAGCAAGTTTGAGTCGATCATCTTCTACCAGCGAGTTACCGATATTTCCACCTTGCGCTTTAAAGAAAGTATAAGCCATTCCACCACCGACGATGATATTATCTGCTAGGTCAATGAGTTTTTCTAATAATAACATTTTATCAGAAACCTTGGCACCTCCAACAATAGCGGTTAAGGGGCGTTCAGGATTGTTTAATATTTTAGTGGCGTTGGCAATCTCTGCTTCCATTAAGAAACCGAAGGCTTTTTTTGTTGGTTTAAAAAACTGCGCAACCGTAGCGGTGGAAGCATGTTTTCGATGAGCCGTACCAAAAGCATCATTTATATATAAACTTCCGAGCTGCGCCATTTTTTTAGCTAAAGCCTCATCTCCTTTAGATTCTCCCGCATCAAAACGCGTATTTTCTACCACCAAAACTTCTCCTGGTTTTAAAGCTTTTGCCATCTCTTTGGCTTGCTTACCGACGGTAACTGGGCAGAACATGACCTTTACTCCTTTGAGTAATTTAGAAAGCTGAGGAACCACATGTTGGAGGGTGAATTTTTCTACATTAATACTACCATCCTCTTTTTTCTTTTTTTGTGGTCGACCAAGATGGGACATGATAATGGCAGCGCCCCCTGCTTTAAGGATATGTTTGATGGTTGGTAGTGCACGTCGAATACGGGTATCATCGGTCACTTGGAACTTATCGTTGAGTGGAACATTGAAGTCGACGCGGAGTAATACTTTTTTATCTTTAAAATCCAGATTCATGAGGTGTTAGTTTTAAGTTGAAAAAAATGATCTTTCAATTTTTTTATGAGGAGGCGAAGTTAGGCGAAAAAAATTAAATTAAAAAATTATCTAGCTTTCTAGTATTTTTATGTAATGAAGGATTATCAAATTTTAAAAAATATTGAAAAACATATTTCTCTAAGTGATATTGAGAAAGAACGTTTTGTTTCTGCGTTATCTATAAAAAATATTGAAAAAAAAGATTTACTTCTTAGACAGGGACAAATTTGTAGGTATATATATTTTGTTGAATCTGGAAGTTTAAGAGCCTTCAATATCAATGAAGATGGAAAGGAATCAACTATTATGTTTGCGATTCAAGATTGGTGGGTTACGGATATGTATTCGTTTGCAAAACAAAAGCCTGCTTTATTGTCTATTGAGGCAATACACGATTGTCGATTAATAGAAATAAATTTTCAGGTTTTAGATAAATTATATTTAGAAATACCAAAACTTGAAAGGTTATTTAGAATTCTTTTTCAGAATGCTTATATCAGAGAACAATTCCGAGTACTTAATAATATTTCTTTAACGACTGAAGAAAGATATTCTAAATTTATTGAAAAATATCCTCAGATTGTTGATAAAATCACTCAGAAGCAAATTGCATCCTACCTCGGTATCACTCCAGAATTTTTGAGTTCTATTAAGAAAAAGAAATAGAAGTTGGTCAAAAAAATAAATATCTTAAACTATCTTATTTTTCAAACGATCATTATTATCGTTCTTTGCAAAAAAAAAATACTTATGATGATGATTTTAATTGCAGGTCCTTACCGTAGCGGTACCAATAACAACCTAGACCTTATCAAAAAAAACATGGACAAACTAGAGTCTGTAGCCCTTCCAATTTTTCGAAAAGGCCATATTCCTATAATTGGTGAATGGGTAGCCAATCCTTTAATTGAATTAGGAGGCTCAAAAGAAATAGGGGACGAAGTGTTTACAGAAATACAATATCCGGTTGCACATCGACTGTTAACTAAATGCGATGCTATTTTAAGAATAGAAGGTGATTCAAAAGGAGCAGACCAAGATGTCAAAATTGGTGAGCAATTAGGATTGAAAATTTATTATGATATAAACGAGATTCCAGATGCAAAATAAAAAAGTCCGTAATATAAAAAGAGAGGTACTTTCTGATAATTGGTATACACTAAGAAAAATAACTTTCGAATATCTAAAGAAAGATGGAAGTTGGGAAACACAAAGTAGAGAAGCTTATGATAGAGGAAATGGAGCAACCATACTTCTTTACAATAAAGAAAAAAGGACGGTTATTTTAACGAAGCAGTTTCGGATGCCTACTTATGTGAATGGAAATAAAACAGGTATGCTGATCGAAACATGTGCAGGCTTGTTAGATGATGACGATCCAACAGAATGTATTCGGCGAGAAACACAAGAAGAAACGGGATATGAAATATCCTCCGTAGAAAAAATTTTCGAAGCTTATATGTCCCCTGGTTCAGTAACTGAAATTGTCTATTTTTTTATAGC
>JALZUU010000451.1 GCA_023300665.1 Saprospiraceae bacterium
GAAGTTACAGGTCCGAATCGTGATCTACACTCGGGGGTATATGGAGGTGCAGTAGCGAATCCGATCAATGTTTTGTCAAAGATGATTGCTTCGATGCAAGACAAAAACAACAAAATTACCATTCCTGGTTTTTATAATGATGTTGAGGTGGTTTCCAAAAAAGAACGTAAGTCGATGAACGCTGCCCCTTTTAGTGAAGCTAATTATAAGCGAGATCTAAAGATCAAAGATATTCACGGTGAAAAAGGATATACAACGCTAGAACGAACTTCTATTCGTCCTACTTTGGATGTAAACGGAATTTGGGGTGGATATATCGGAGAAGGTGCTAAAACGGTTTTACCTTCCAAGGCATATGCTAAGATTTCTATGCGTTTGGTGCCTAATCAAACCCCTGAGGCGATAACTAAGTTATTTAGTGATCATTTTAAGAAAATTGCACCAGATTCTGTCAAAGTAAAAGTAACCCCACATCATGGAGGTGATCCAGTAGTGGTTTCTACGGATAGCGATGAATACAGAGCTGCTGAAAAAGCCATGAAAAAGACTTTTGGAAAAATGCCAATTCCGCAAAGAGGTGGTGGGAGTATTCCGATTGTAGCATTATTCAAAAAAGTACTAAAGGTAGACTCGGTATTGATGGGATTTGGGTTAAATAGTGATGATATTCACAGTCCAAACGAACATTTTGGTCTTTTTAATTTCTATAAAGGAATTGAAACGATCCCTTACTTCTTTGAGTATTATGCGGAGATGAAGAGCTAATTAGGGGTAGTTAATAATTTTTTAATGAAGAATTAATAATGGCACTTCTATCTTATTTTCTCTTGGATCAATGAAAATTCACGATTGAAGGGTTTTGTTTTGAATAAAGAAAAACTTAGCCTAATATGTTAGGGTTTTCTAAAAATCATAAAAATACACAACGGAATCATCACCTTTTACGTTATGCGTAGGTTATATTCCATAATTAAGAAAAAAAATTACTGATGAAGAATTTAATTTTACTATTACTAATTGGTGGCTTCGGTTGCCAACTAAATGCACAAACAAAAATGGACTCACTAAGTTACAGTGTTGGGGTAATGATGGCCCAGGGATTAAAGTCTCAAAATCTCACAGATCTTAAACCAGAAGATCTAGCAAAAGGAATCAACGATGTATTAAAAGATCAGACTTTAGCAATTAGCAAAGAAGATGCTGAAAATATATTCCGTGACCACCTACAGGCGCAGAAAGCAAGCCAGCACCAAGATGCAGTAGCTTCTGGAAAAGCATTTTTAGCTTCGAACGCAAAACGTCCTGAAGTAAAAACTACGGCTAGTGGTTTACAGTATGAAATCATAAAAGAAGGAACTGGACCTAAGCCAACGACTGATTCTCAAGTAAGTGTTCACTATCACGGTACGCTTATTGACGGAACTGTTTTTGATTCTTCTGTTGAGCGTGGACAGCCTGCAAGTTTTGGGGTAACACAAGTTATCTCTGGATGGACCGAGGCTTTACAGTTGATGCCAACGGGTTCTAAGTGGAAATTATTTTTACCGTATAACCTAGCTTATGGTGATCGTGGTGCTGGACCAAAAATTGGACCGTTCTCTACGTTAATCTTTGAGGTAGAATTATTGGAAATTAAGTAGAATTTTTAAGGCTATTGGCCATTAGCTTTTAGCAATTGGCGCTCTTTAACGTGTTTGTTTTTTAGACATTTTTAGAGAAAGGCTTTATTGAATTTATAGATATAAAAAAGTCACGAACGGGAGTTTGTGGCTTTTTTTTTATCTAAAACTTGTCACCAATCCAAGCCTACTTACATTTTGAATGTTTTAAATTTTTTCATTTAAGTAGACTTATAGTTATGTTGCGTATTGTTTTATTATTTTATAAAGATCAGAATTGGCTTTTTTCGATTTACAATTTTTGGGTTGACATCTTTTATTACGATCACGATCATCTGGACATGCTTTTGTTTTAAAGAAAATTTTAATTTCCCCTAGATTAAAATAAAACTGACTTTTCCCAATACCATAATATAAACTCCTTATTTGTCGTTCCGTTAATTCTATTTTTTGAATTTCTGAAGATTCATACAACGTTTTTATTTCGTTATACTCATATTCAGTTCTCATTGATTGAATTAAAAGTCGGTATATTTTTTCCCAAGTCGGTTTTAAATATTGCCTGTCCTCATTAATAAAGATGGTTGAAGATTGTAAATATTTCAGGCAATAAATTGGTCCATAGTTATTAAACAAATTTTCTGCTTCGCTTAATAAACCTGTAACATCTTGTTCATTACCAATGAATCCACAAACACTTAAAAATCCTTTATTTCGCCGAATCACTTTAAAAAAGCTTTTTTTCCGATCAAACCTATTGATTCTCACTAAATCTGTTAAATAAGAGGTAGGAACAGTGGTGTTTTTGTCCTTCCAATTAAACTTCATTTTATTTAACCTTTCAAAAGCAATTTTTTCAGCATTAGAAGGATTCCCTAACCTTAGCTCTAAGTCAATTATTCTACTTATTGGTGAATACGCCTCACAATCATTTTCTTCAAGCATTTTATATGCTAGTTTTAAAGCTTCTTTGGCTTTTCTTTTTGATTTTGGTATTCTAAAATATATTAGCAAAGGTACCTTTCCTCTATAAAGTAATGAATCTGACTTTTTTATCAGTTTGGTTATCATATCATATCGTTCACGACATGATTCTTGACAAAAAATACTAGTTCCCGTAAAAATAAAAATTACTATTATATATATTTTTTTCATTTTTCCACAATTAATAACATTTAAATAACCGAGTTACCTGGGTTTCTAAAAAAATTAATACTAGAATTAGTAACCATAAAAAAAATCAAACTTTTGCTTATTTATTTGTAAAACAAACTTTTTACAAATTAGCCTCTTAGTACTTTCTAGTATTCTCATCAATCACCGACTGTTTACGCTCATTCAAATAAGCAATCGACTTTTCGGTCATTTTTAACTGAATTTTTAGGGTTTCTACAATTCGAGTAACAGAATCAGCTTTCCCATTCAGGTAATTTAAGGCACTAATGATTCTATTTTTTACAATCCAATCTGAAATTAAGCGCTCGTAATACACCTCTGTAAAATGTTTGAATTCATCAATTCGATTGATCCGTTTGATAGATTTATGTTCATAAACATCATCCATTTCGTCTTCCAGTTCCATTAATAATTGTTTGGCTTGATAAGACAGTTTAAAAACCTGATCGATATACGGCTTTTGTCCTTCATTCAATCTACCAACATGAAAATTTTTCATTCCCCAACCTTCATCCGCTTGTGCCATTCCTAATAAATGAATCATTTTAATAAAAGTATCTTTCGCTTTTAGTGCGACGATTAAGGCCTCATGAATTTCTCTTTTGTAGGATAATTTTTGATCCATCTGCAGATGAAGACCGGTCATGGTATCTTTAAAACCGTGATACTTTTCATTGACCAAAAAATCTCTTTGGGAAATTAAACTACTTAGTTGTTGTTTGATTACTTTCTCTTTTGAGGTTTTTTCTACTAAGACCCCTTTTTCAAATTCTAAAAGTTGAATCATATTTTCAGCATCCTTGAATTGTAACACTGCATGGAGATATTCCTGCTTTTCAATTTCGTATTGCTCCTCTCTTGATTTCAAAATTTTATGGAATAATTTATTGACAGGAGTATCTTTAAATCGTTCCAAGTCTTGGTATTCTTTTTCTAAAATATCTTCGAGTTTAAGCAAGTTTTCTTTCTCTAATCTTAAACGAGATTCTAACCTTTGTAAATGATTTTTAGCCAGCAGAATGCTGCGATGTTCTGCGATTAAGTTTTCAAGCTCTTCTGTACTGTCCATAAATTTAAGTTGTTTCTCTAAACTGTTTCGTTTTTACAAAATTTGCAATAGTTTCTAAATGTAAACAATTTTTTAATTAAGTACTTGGACAAAAGTATGTTTAGATAAAATTCGGCGGATATTTTAAATTTAATTTGTCCACGTACTTATAACAAAAAAGCTGCCTAGCAAGTTCTACAACCTACTAGACAGCTTTTTTCTAAAATCACATCTATTTTTCTAATCTTCGCTACCCTACTTCGCCCGCAATAAATTAATACTCACCGTCGCCAATTCAGAATTAGGAAACTTGCTAAAATGCTTTTCTACAGGATAGAGTTCCGCCTCTGCTGCGATTTTATTAAACACTTCAATTTCTACGATATATTGGTCAGAGAATCCATGTGTAGCATCATAAGCTGTAGCAGCCGTACGTCCTAAGTTTTTACAGGTAATATTAGCATTAATCGTATGCAGTTCAATCACCAACAATCCAAATTGAGAAACATAGGGCGCCCATTTTTGGAAATGTTCTCGAAGATTATCTTCTACCGCTGCATTAGCAATTCTTCTGCCTCTAAAAGCATAAGCACCTGTAGAACTACTTTGACGATCAGGAGTTTTTGTTTTAGGATCACTCCAAATTCGATTATGATCTAGGAAGGTTCGAACGTTTAGTAAATCCTTTAATTCTATTCCATAGTTTTGAGATAAATCCTTGGCCAATAAATCAGGTCGACCGATATCTCCCCAAATCACTTTGGCCCAAATATCTGATTGGATTATGTTTGCTCGGGTAACTTTTAAGGCTGCTTTATTATAATCTGCACCCACTAAAAATAGCGGATGTTCCTCTAGCATTTTTCCTCGTAAAGTTCTGTTTTCGATTACTTCATAAAGGTGGATCAAAAAAGCACCATTACCACACCCCATATCAACAATCCCTTTTGGTTGTTGGTCGATTGGTTGATTGAAAATATCAATGATGATTTCATCTACCACTTTAAAATAGGCAGCATGTGCACCACCACTTCCCCAGACATTCATCTCTCGATCTACATGGATTTCGGTACTGCCTTCAGGAAGATTCCAAAAAATGGTAGGATCACCAAAAATCAATTCGTCTAATTTTCTAAAAGCCGGAATATAAGACACCGTTACTCCATAAGCGCTTGCTCTTCGAGCATAAAACAACCCTTTTTCTGTAAAAGAATAAGTATTATTAGTTTTCTCAAACCAATCCAAGTAAACAAAGATATCTAACAACCGACTAAAACTTTCTCCATCTCCATGAAACTCTTCGGGCATAAAAGAAGCTTCCATAAAATACTTGTGAAACATCCCATTCATTCCAAGAGAAACAACTGTTGGTCCAACCATGACCCCTTCTATATGCTTTAAAACTTGTTGTTGAATTTTAAGCGTTGTCTCATCTTTTGAAAAAACAATTCCATAATTAGATTTGAAATTTTTAAATATTTTTTCTAAAATAAGGAAAGGTTCCATCTCAAATTTTCTCCGATGATACTTTCCAGATATTTTCATTAACTCCACCACTTCTTTGTATAGTGGAATTAAAGAAAAAGCGGTTTTACTTTTTTCATTTACCTTGATCTCTACTTGATCGTTTTCAACTTTATAATCAATCCAACCTTGTCCAGCAAGAATTCTAAAAGCTACATTTAAATATCCTTCGTTGGCACTAAAATTAGTGACCACCGATTGGAGGGTACATGTTTTTTCTTTTAGAATAAAATCTAAGATGCCTTTTTGGTGTAATGCGTAGGCAGTTGGTCCAGTAACTATTCCATCAAGATGTCGGAATAAATCAGCTCTGAGTAGTTTTTTTTGTTCTTTATTCATGTGTGCTAGAAAATTAAAGAGGAATTTGGTTGGCCTTCTTTTTAACTATAATTTTAAAAAAAAGATTCATTTCAATTTCTTGGATCATCCCCTTATTTTTGATTCAATTTGGGCTGAATGCAAATCCAATAGCCACATCAAATCTCAAAGGTGTAAATTTTACTTTTAGAAAATGGAATTAGGAATTCGGGTATACCCATAAAAGAAATTTACGAATGAGTAAAACAAAACCCAGAAAATATTTATTATAAAACAATCTAAAATTATTTGTTTTTTGTCTTCATTCTATTATCTTTGTTTTTGAAGTTGTTTTTATAGAAGCTGTTTAAAAATGAAGCCTGCCTTCGTGCCTCTGGCAGGCAGGCACAATGGTTATGGACAAGTCATTGATAACGTGGATCTTCTGCTATTTTTATCTCAATAGCTAAGGCTATTAAGAGAAAAATGAGCATCGCCCACATTATCAAGC
>JALZUU010000452.1 GCA_023300665.1 Saprospiraceae bacterium
AACCATTGTCTTCGTATTCTTAATCCTCGGTCTAAATCATTTCCTAGAATAGCCGCCTTGGCCAAATATCTGAAGATATAAAAAAGAGATCCAATCGCAAAAAAGCTGATCCTTAAAAACGCTCTAATAAAATTCAACACTAGCTATTTTTCGTTTGACAATAATTCGATAATCTCATCTGGTATTTTCTTTAAATCTAAAATCATCAATCCGTCTAAAGCATCCGAAAAATTTGGATCAATATTAAAACCGATAAATTTTGCATTCAGCTTGGTATATTGTTTTAGTAGTACTGGAACTTTGATATGATTGGGTTCAATATCACTTAGAAAAGATTCCAAATTCTTAAACTGTTCCCCTTTTACATCATTGATCATGGAGGCTAAATTCAGTTCCTCAATCGAAGTTTGAAAAGGCGTTCTTGGCTTAAAAAAAGGAGCTATTTTATTATCATAAAAATATTTTTTTACAAAACCAATAATCATACTTTTTGAGAGACCAGAATAGTATTTACTGATACTAACGGGACCAATTAAATACTGGTATTCTCTATTTTTTATCAATACTTTTAAGATACCTTGCCACAATAAATAAAACGGTAAATATCCCTTTTGGTATTCCTCTACGATATAAGATCTACCTAATTCAATGGACTTACTCAAAATAGGAATTACGGCTGGATCAATTTCAAATAAACTACTGATATAAAATCGTTCTAGATCTTTTTGTTTTTGAATAGAAGCGCCCATGCCCATCCGATACCCACCGACAATTTTACTATTTTCTCGATCCCATATGAATAGGTTTAAATAATCCTTATCATAATCGTCGATATCCAAAGACCTCCCCGTTCCTTCCCCGACCGAACGAAAAGTTAATTCCCGTAACCTTCCAATCTCTCTTAATAAGTTTGGAATTTCCCCTGCTTTGGCTAAATAGACATCAAACTGCCCTCTAGTAATCAAATGACTATCCGTAGATAGGCTTGCTACTTCCGAAGACAATAAATCTACCGATATAGGATCTATAATGACTTCCATCTTATTATCTGTTTTCAGATCAAACATAGATTATGTTAAAATAAATATTAATATGAAAATTAAACAACCACTGAGACTAATACTAATACACTGTTCGATGGCTCTAAGTTAATTTATTTTATTAAAACCTCAAAAATCAGCCTTAATATCCACTTTTACGCTACTTCTCTGTCCTAGCTATTACAAATCGCTTGGATTTAAAAGAAAGGGCGTTCAGTTCTATGTTTCCACCAATTTGGTTATCTATGTAATTTAATTCAAGATATGAAAGACCAAAACTATCAAGCAGTATTATCCTTTGGATACCTCTATATTGTCATTTTAGGGATCTTAAAAGAAGCTTTTTATTATAGTCAATTGGGGGTAGATTATTTTAGTTATTCGGCGATTGCCGATATACTTATTAGCCCAATTTCGGATATAACTGCTAGTATTACCACTATTTCTGTATTTTCAATTTTTGTCTTGTTGACCTTTTTTTTACCTGTTAAATTAATAAAATCTAAAGATAAATCTTGGTTTAAAAAAGCATTTAAAATTGATGGTAGTCAAGAAATAGAAAATGTTCAAAAGCAGCTTTCTCAATTTATGATTATGTTGTTTTGCCTCGGTTTAATGGGATTTTTCGTTGGTAGAGGAATTGGTGCTGGAGCAAAAATTTCTAAACAAATAAAGACGGCAACCGTAGAATTTGAAGATAAAATTGTTTTGATGAATGGAAAGACGGAAGTCGTCCATCTTATTGGAAAAAATAGCTCATTTTTGTTTTACCTTCCAAAAGGAAAAGAGGAGATTGAAATAACACCTATCAATGGAGGGGTGGTGAAGAGTATTATTGAAAAGCGGTAAGGTTGAATTAACTATCGTTATTCAAAATTCGAAATTTAAAATTCAAAATTAAATAAGCATGGAAACTCAAAACTACTACCTCAAAGAAATCGTAGACTCGGACATCAAACATATCCATAAAGGCCTATCCAATCCCGAAGTTACCAAGTACTATGATGTTCATTATGATACTTTAGAAGAAACCAAAGAACAGATGACCTGGTTTGCTAACCTTAAGAAAAAAGGAAAAGGACTTTGGTGGGGTGTTTATGATAAAAGGACAGATAAATTTTGTGGTGCAGGCGGATATAATGCTTTAGATAAGAAAGACCGACGAGCAGAAATAGGTTTTTGGTTATTAAAAGAATATTGGGGTAGAGGAATCATGAAAGAAGTATTTCCCAAACTTTATGAACTTGGATTTGTCAATTTAAATCTCAACAGAATCGAAGCATTTGTGGTCAAAGAAAATGTCAAATGCAAAGCAGCTATCAAGAAAGTAAACTTGACGCATGAAGGAACCATGCGGGAATTTGAAATCAAAAATGGAGAGAAGATAAGCTTAGATATTTATTCTATATTGAAAAGTGAGTGGCAAGGATTATGAATTAAACCAAAACAATCAACCTGTGTTAAGAAGTTTTACAAAGTTTTTCAAAAAATCACTTTATGACCTTAAATTTTAAAACCTTAATGCTTTTCATTTTAGTCCTATCGATTCTCGGTTGTACAGAAAGCACCCCAACAAAGGAAGTGAAAGATGAGCTATCTTCTCCCCAAGTCAATAAAGCAAAAGCTCCGGAAAAAATAGTTGAAGAAGAAAATGAAATGAAACCAAAGCCTGAGAAGAAAATTGAAAAGAAAGAAGAAATTGCACCCTATACCGCCCCTAAAAATTTAGAAGAATTATTAAATACGGTATATGTTGTTGATACTTTAATAAACACAAAAATAGGAAATGAAACAAATGATCGGGATAATAAATACACCCTAACTTTTAATAAAATATTAGGTTCTGTAAAGTCAATAAATTATGACTACCCACTATTATTTGCGATGAAACCAATTTACAACATTAATACAGTGTATCAACAAAAAGATAGCAGCTTTTTAATTCCTCTTTATGCCGATCCAGAACGTGAAATTTGTATTATAACAAAATGGAAAAAAGAAGAAGGAAGTATTAAATTTGTTTCTGCGATGGAAAATCTAATTAGTAGTAAATATGCTATTTTAAAGGTGACTGATGAAATGAACATAAACGGTGAAAACTATCTAATTGGAGAACGATTTCAAGCTGATGAAGCAGGCCAAAATCATTCATTGTGGGTGTCAAAATTATTAGATCAAACCAATCTGAAAATAATGACAAGATTTAATTTAGGTAGGGTAGATTCTGATACAATTACAAAACCCTTAAATATCATACTAAAAAATCAAGAAATAATTTTAAAACGAAACAATGTTGAACATTTAATTCTAGGCTAATTTGAATTCAAAATAATTCATCATGGCTTAGTCAGGAAAAGAATTAAAAAATACTAAATCCAATGTCCTTAATAAAGACCTTAAATATTGAAACTACCCATGAAAATCCGTATCCGTATAATGTTCCGGCGATTAAGTTTGCCAAGAACTTAGATTTGTCTAGTAAGATTAATTTTTTCGTTGGAGATAATGGAACTGGTAAATCGACTTTGTTAGAAACACTTGCATTTCGGCTACAATTACCGCATATGGATGGCTCAGATTATTCTAAAAAGTCTTTTGAGGCAGCCATAAAATTATCTAGCGAACTTCAGGTAGAATTCAAAATTCTCCGAACAAAAGGTTTCTTTTTTAGAGCAGAAGATTTTGGAGATTATTTAAATAGTGTGAATCGTGAGGATGCAAGACTTCATAATAATTTAAAATCTCTAGAAGGCAACGTGCCCGATCATATTATCGAAGAAATGAAAGAGAATGCGAATTCTCAAATCTATCATATGCGAAAAAATTATGGACAAGAATTAGATGCTTTTTCCCATGGAGAAGCATATCTAAAAATTATCCATGAAAAAATAAGAAAACCAGGTATTTACCTATTAGATGAGCCGGAAGCAGCTTTATCTCCTGCCAAACAATTGGCATTAATTTATCAAATTTCTGAACATTTAAAAGAACACCTTTCTCAATTTTTTATTGCTACGCATTCTCCAATTTTAATGGCGATTCCTGAAGGAAATATTTTTGAAATCACCGATACTGGAATGGAAAAAACAGCATTAGAAGATACCGAGCATTATCGAATCACCAAAGGTTTTTTAAATAATCCAGAAATGTATCTTAGACATTTAGCAGAATAAAATATGAGAAAATATTTAGCAGAATTAATTGGAACCTTTGCGCTGGTTTTTTGTGGAACTGGTGCCATTGTGATCAATGATGTTACAGGAGGAGCGGTAAGTCATGTAGGGATCGCAATGACTTTTGGTTTGATCGTTATGGCGATGATTTATGCATTTGGAAACATTTCGGGTGCCCATATTAATCCGGCCGTTTCGATTGCCTTTGCCTTTACCGATAGGTTTGAAAAGAAAAATCTCTTAGGGTATTTAATAGCACAATTAATAGGCGCCTTTTTAGCCTCTTTAACCTTACGTTTTTTATTTAAGGATCACCCTCATCTTGGTTCGACAATGCCTTTTGGAAGTTGGGAGCAGACCTTTATTTTAGAAATTATTCTTACCTATTTTTTGATGATTGTCATTTTATTTGTCAGTCAAAACAAATCAGTTACCCATTTCACAGGAATTGCAGTAGGGGCTACAGTGCTCCTTGAAGCGATGTTCGCTGGACCGATTACCGGAGCTTCCATGAATCCGGCTAGATCGATTGCTCCTGCGGTTGTTTCAGGGAATTATACTGAGTTGTGGATTTATATTGTCGCGCCAATCCTTGGAGCAGTATTGGCGAGTTTTACTTGGAGATTTTTTAGAGAGGAAAAGTAATTAAAGGGCTTAAATGATAGTGGAGCTATTTCTTAGACTTGAAAGAAATATCTTTGATAAAATATCAATTGGTGAATAAAAAAAGGCCCATCCATTAGTATTCTAAGGATGAGCCTTTTTGATAATCTTTTTATATTAGTAACTCTTAGTTACAAGAATATCCTGCAGCTGTTAAAGCATCAACTTTTTCTGCTTGAGTTGTAAGAAGAGAAACCGCTAATTCACCACCAGCACAAGCAGCACCTCCGTCTAATGTTGTAGATGTTCCATCAGGACAAACCTCGATTTCACAATCTGAAAGAAGTGGTACGGCAAGTGTACAAACAGTACAAGGATTGTCATCCTCGTCATCATCACCACAAGAAGTCATTGCAAAAGCAAATAAAGCGAGTACTAACATTACTAATTTTCCTAGTTTCATTTTAAAAATTTTTAGATGATTTAAATAAAATTCAAGTTATTCATGAATTTAAAAAAAGCAAAAATACTAAGAAAATGTGGATTGTGACAGGTTTTACCAATTGTTATCATATCTAAAAGGGATAAACAATGAATATTCAATTGAAACTGGTATTAAAAAAAACAATAAATTTTAAAAAAGATGGAATCTCTTTAGTTCATAAAAAGTAAATGTTTGTTGATACTGCTATTCCATATTTTTCGTAATTTGCTAGCTACTTATGATACAATTTATACTTAACAATCAGATAATTAGAACATCCGCCAACTCAGGTATTCCTTTGCTTGATTTTATTCGAGATCATGAACAGCTAAAAGGTACCAAAACTGGTTGCCGAGAAGGGGACTGTGGTGCCTGTACCGTTTTAGTTGGCACAAATAACGGCTCAAGTATTGATTATCAATCGATTACGTCTTGTATTTCTCCTCTAGGAAATGCACATGGGAAACATATTGTCACTATAGAAGGTATTAATTTACCAAAATCCTTAAATACGGTTCAAAAGGCTATGGCTGATAATTATGCCACCCAATGTGGTTTCTGTACGCCAGGATTTGTGGTTTCTATGACGGGTTTTGCGCTAAAACCAGACAGCGCAGCTCCGAAACCCTTTCACACCTGCAATGATGCAATCAGTGGAAATATCTGTCGATGTACGGGATATAAATCCATTGAAAAGGCAGGAACTGCTATTGAAAAAAAGCTTTCTCATAAATCGGAAAATCACCAGATAGCTTGGTTAATAAAAGAAGGATTTATTCCAAAATATTTTGATAACATTCCTGCAAAATTTCTGCAATTAGAAAATGGTATTTTAACCACTGAAAAATCCAGTACTTCAACTATTAGCAAAGTTGCGAATGGTACAGACGTTTATGTTCGAAATGCTGATAAACTTAGAGATCAGGAAGTACGCTTATTAGTCCATGAATCAGATTTAACAGGTATTTTATTCAAGGACGGAATCTGTACTTTAGGAGCCAATACCACGGCAACTGACATTCAAGAAAGTAAAGAATTGCAGGCCCTCTTTCCTAGACTTAAACATTTTCTAAAGTTAGTTTCTTCTGAACCCATTCGAAATATGGGAACCTTAGGTGGAAATTTTGTCAATGCTTCTCCGATTGGAGATATGTCTATTTTCTTTTTAGCATTAAATTCTACTTTGACTATTCAAAAAGAAGACGGGACAGAACGAAAAATTCCTTTTCAATCTTTCCACCAAAACTATAAGGTTTATGATTTAGAAGAAGATGAAATTTTGAAATCAATCTCTTTTAAAGTACCGAAAGACAAGGATTATTTTAATTTTGAAAAAGTTTGTAAACGAACGCATTTAGATATTGCCAGCGTCAATTCAGCAGGAAGAATTTCGGTAAATGAGAACAAAATTACCGAGGCGCATTTTTCTTTAGGTGGAGTAGCAGCTACGCCAAAATATTTATTTAATACCAATGAATTTTTAATTGGAAAAGAAATAAATCAAAAGACGATAGAAGAAGCAATAGTAATTTTACAGTCCGAAATTTCACCTATCAGTGATGTTAGAGGAAGTTCCCAATACAAAAGATTATTAGCCCAACAATTATTTCTAGCACATTTTGTAGAATTATTTCCAAGCTCAATTATTTAAGTTTAAGAGATTTTTTGCTGATCAGCTAATTGCTTCCTAATTAAGAATTCTAAAATTTAAGGAAGCCAATAGCGAATAACTAATAGCCACTAAAAGATGAAAAATATAGATAGTTTTACCCATGTACGAGGAGAATCATTATTTGTAAATGATTTGATCTTACGGCACGATGCCTTATTTGGATTATGTTTTGATTCACCGAAGGCACATGGTATAATAAAATCTGTCGATTACTCTAAAGCCGAAGCCTTAGAAGGAGTGGTGAAAATTTTTACTTATAAAGATGTATTAGGCGAGAACCAAATCGGAGGGATTATCCAAGATGAACCATTATGGGCAGAAGATGAAGTACATTTTTGGGGACAACCCATCGCTTTTATTGTCGCTAAAACAGATGCGATTGCTAAAAAAGCTAGAGCATTAATCACCATTGAAATCGAAGACCTTCCAGTTATTACTACGGCAAAACAAGCAAAGGAAAAAGGCAGTTTTATCAATGCTCCACGATCATTTAATTTAGGGGATACGAAAGCAAGTTTTGAAGATTGTGCTTATGTTTTTTCTGGAGAAACTTTTTCTAATGGACAAGAGCATTTGTATTTAGAAACCCAAGGTTGTTATGCAGTTCCACAAGAAAATGGAAATATAAAATTAACTTCCTCTACCCAAGGACCTACCCAAGTTCAAAAAACTGCTGCACGGGTCTTAGGAGTTCCGATGCATAAAATAGAAGTAGATGTAATTCGGTTAGGTGGAGGTTTTGGTGGGAAAGAAGACCAAGCGACTCCGTGGGCGGTGATGACAGCTGTTGCTGTTCAGCACCTTAATCGTCCTGTAAAATATATGTTGAATCGCCATGACGATATGCGGATGACAGGAAAGCGGCATCCATATTCGTCTTTTTATAAAATTGGATTAACCAAAGATCTTAAGATCAAAGCTTTTGAAGCAGAGTTTTTACAAAATTCAGGTGCTGCTGCAGATTTATCTCCTGCAATTGCGGAGCGAACTTTATTTCATGCCACTAACAGTTATTATGTTCCAAATGTAAAAACTACGGTTTATAGTTGTAAAACCAACTTGCCACCCAATACAGCATTTAGAGGTTTTGGTGGTCCTCAAGGAATGTTTGTTATTGAGAGTGCCATTGCGGATGCAGCTAATAAGATAGGAGTTAGTAGAACAGCCATTCAAGAAGCAAATTTATTATCTGAAAATGATGAGTTCTCTTATGGCCAAATTGCCAAGCAAGCAGAAGCTAGAAATTCTTGGGTTACTGCTAAGGAAAAATTTAAACTAGAAAAGTTAGAAGCGGCAGCTACCAATTTTAATAAAAAAAATAAATGGAAGAAAAAAGGGGTTGCCTTAATGCCAATTTGTTTTGGAATTTCCTTTACCAACACCCCCATGAATCATGCCCGTGCTCTTATCCATATCTATCAGGATGGTAGTGTAGGGGTCTCTACTGGAGCCGTAGAAATGGGACAAAGTGTAAATACAAAAATGCTGCAAGTCGCTCAGTCTATTTTCGGAATTGCTACTGATAAATTAAAAATAGAAACCACCAATACCACTAGAGTCGCAAACACTTCTCCATCCGCCGCCAGCTCCACTGCCGATCTAAACGGAAAAGCCGTTGAGATGGCTTGTAATTCATTAATCGAAAGGTTGACAACGGTTGCTGCAAAAGAATTATCCGTTGCCGAAAATAAAATCTCTTTTCAAGAGGATGCTATTTTTATCAATGGGAAAAAATCTTCTTTAACTTGGGAATCTCTCATTGGGAAAGCCATGTTACAAAGAGTTGCGCTATCTGAAAATGCGCATTATGCTACGCCTATCATCAATTTTGATAAAACCAAAGAAAAAGGACATCCATTTGCTTACCATGTTTATGGAACGGCTATTACCACGGTTACAGTCGATTGTCTACGAGGAGTCTATGAAGTTGATTCTGTGAAAATTGTTCATGATTTTGGTAAGTCGATGAATATTGGAATTGACCTCGGTCAAGTAGAAGGTGCCTTGGCTCAAGGAATTGGTTGGATGACGCTGGAAGAAATCGCCTATAACGAAAATGGAAGATTATTATCAAATGCTTTGTCAACTTACAAAGTCCCAGATGTTTTTTCTGTTCCCAAAACCATCGAAACCATTCCTTTAGAAACCGAAGGTAATGATCTAGCTATTAAAAAATCCAAAGCAGTAGGTGAGCCTCCACTAATGTATGGGATTGGTGCTTATTTCGCTATCCAACAAGCCGTTAAAGCTTTCAATCCAAATTATCGATTAAAATTTCATGCCCCGTTCACTCCTGAAAAAGTATTGTTAGGTCTTTATGAGAAAGAAAGTATCGTAAGTGAAAACAATGATAAAGGGGCCATCGCTCGCCTCTAACTCCTGAAGGAGAATCCGCGCTTTTAAGTGGTTGAAAGTGAGTAGAGTTTTGGTTATTAAGAGTAGCTAAGAAGCTCAACGTGCAGAGAGAGGAAAATGGTCAAGAAGACCCTTTAGGGGAGGGGCAATTTTGACGATTTTAAAAAAGGGAATAGAATGAAAAAGGGGCGATCACTCGCCTCTAACTCCTAAAGGAGCATCTGCGCTTTTAAGTGGTTGGAAATGAGTAGAGTATTGGTTATTAAGAGTAGTTAAGAAGGTCAACGTGCAAAGAGAGGAAAATCGTCAAGAAGATCCTTTAGGGAAGGGGCAATTTTGGTGATTTTAAAAATGGAAATAGAAAAAAAGGGCTATCACTCGCCTCTAACTCCTGAAGGAGGATCTGCGCTTTAAGTGGTAGAAAATGAGTAGAGTTTTGGTTATTAAGGATAGCTTAAAAGCCCAACGGGCAGAAGGAGAAAAATCGTCAAGAACACCCTTTAGGGGAGGGGCAATTTTGACGATTTAGAAAAAGAAGTAAAAAAAGGGCTATCACTCGCCTCTAACTCCTGAAGGAGGATCTGCGCTTTAAGTGGTAGAAAATGAGTAGAGTTTTTGTTATTAAGAATAGCTTAAAAGTCTAACGGGCAACAAGAGTGTGAAATAAAAAGTATTCCTCAATAGGGTGCGGGTGGAAGCACCTCCTTAAGGAGGCTGGGAGGTGAGGGTAGCAAAAAAAAGAAAAAAATCGCATCTTACCAACCAATCAACTACATGAACAGTTAGTTGATTTATGGTAATCAAAGAAAAATGAAAGAGAAACCCTATGAAAAAACAAAACATGCACCTAAACGCAAAACCGTCTACTTTTCGTAATGCTTATAAATTGCGTAAAGATATGACTGCAGCAGAGAAAATTCTCTGGGAGGAATTGAAAAACAAGAAACTAGGAGGATTGAAATTTCGAAGACAACATGCGATAAGTAGATATGTTTTAGATTTTTATTGTCATAAATCGAAATTAGGAATTGAAATAGATGGTAAATATCATGAAAACAAGGCACAAAAATTATACGACGACGACCGTACGATGAACTTAGAAAAGGATAATATTCAAGTAATTCGATTTACAAATGAAGAAGTAAGAAATAATTTAATACAAGTGTTAAATACTATTAAAGAAAAATGTGAGTTAAGGATTGATTGATAAAGGAGCCATCGCTCACCTCTAACTTCTAAAGGAGGATCTGCGCTTTAAGTGGTTGAAAATGAGTAGAGCATTGCTTATTAAGAGCAGCTTAAAAGCCCAACGGGCAAAAAAGAGGAAAATCGTCAAGAACACCCTTTAGGGATGGGGCAATTTTGACGATTTTAAAAATGGAAATAGATAAAAGGAGCCAACACTCGCCTCTAACTCCTAAAGGAGCATCTGCGCTTTTGTGTAGTCGAAAAAAAGGAGAGCATTGCCTATTAAGAGCAGCTTAAAAGCCCAACGGGCAGAAAGAGAAAAATCGTCAAGAACACCCTTTAGGGATGGGGCAATTTTGACGATTTTAAAAATGGAAATAGATAAAAGGGCCATCACTCGCCTCTAACTCCTAAAGGAGGATCTGCGCTTTTAAGTGGTTGGAAATAAGTAGAGCATTGCTTATTAAGAGCAGATTAAAAGCCCAACGGGCAAAAAAGAGGAAAATCGTCAAGAACACCCTTCAGGGATGGGGCAATTTTGACGATTTTAAAAAAGGAAATAGAATAAAAAGAGCCAACACTCGCCTCTAACTCCTAAAGGAGGATCTGCGCTTTAAGTGGTAGAAAATAAGGAGAGTATTGGTTATTAAGAGCAGTTAAAAGCCCAACGGGCAAAAAAGAGAAAAATCGTCAAGAACACCCTTCGGGGATGGGGCAATTTTGACGATTTTAAAAAGGAAATTGAAAAAAGGGCCAACACCCACCTTTAATTAAACAAAGTAAAAACAAACATTCTGAAATACACCAAGCAAAATATCATCAAAGGAGCGATCATTTATAGCATCGGAGATACGATTGCAGCGGTGTTGTTAGACGAATTTTCTATCTATCGATTGTTTGGAATGATCTTTATAGGAGCGGTAGTTTACAGTTTTGAGATTCCGAATTATTTTGCTTGGATTGATAAAAAAACGCTTGGATATAATGGTATAAAAAAAATGCTTGCTAAAACAGGGTTAGCCATCGCCTATTTTAATCCATTTTGGATATTTAGGCATTTAGCTTTTATAAAATTATTTTCTGGAAATTATACTTTGATAAACAAGAGTTTATTGGTGATTGCACTTTGGTCTTTTTTAGTGAATATTCCAATTTCGTTTTTTGCCAATTATTTGATTCAAAATAAAATTAAACTAGATTGGAGGTTTATGGCGAGTGCTATCTTTTCTGGATTAATGGCTATTTATTATGCACTTAGTGAAACGATATTTCAATGATTTTTTGGGAACATTTATTAAGAAAATTAAAAGACGATCAAAAAGTTTACGTCTTAACGGTTATTGAAAACTTCGGAAGTTCTCCTGGACGGAAAGGTTTTAAGATGCTGGTATCAGAAGATCAATTTATTTATGGATCTGTCGGTGGAGGTGTGATGGAATTTTCTTTGGTCGATGAAGCGCGAAAATTATTATTAAAAGATAACCCTCCTAATTTTATAAAAAAACAAATTCACAAAGGCAATATCAAAGATGGTTCAGGGATGATCTGCTCTGGAGAACAAACGGTTGCGTTTCATGGGTTAAATATTGATGATGTTCCTGTTGTAGTGAAAATCTTAGATAGTTTGAAGAAAGGGAAAAAGGGTACCTTAAATTTGACTCCAATAGGGTTTGAATTTTTTGACCAAAGTTTGCCCAAGCAATTTGATTATCAAATAAATTCAAAAGAAGATTGGTTTTTTAAAAAACAACTTGGATTTAAAGAAACCCTTTTCATTGTTGGAGGAGGGCATGTAGGTGTGGCAGTATCAAAGCTATTTGTCAACCTAGGGTTTTATGTAATAGTTCTTGACAATAGAAAAAATCTGAATACCTTAGAAACCAACGATTTCGCTCATCAAAAATTAGTTATTGATTATCATAATATTGAAGAACATATCCCCCAAAATTACAAAGGTTATATTGCCATTATGACAAATAAATATACTGATGATAAATTAGTGGTTAGTAAACTCATCAACCATTCTTATCCTTTTATCGGTGTTTTAGGTAGTAAGGCAAAATTAAAAACAATGCGAAAAGAACTGATCAAAGAAGGGTTCTCTAGCACTGCATTGGATAAACTATATGCTCCGATTGGATTGTCCATCAAAAGTGAAACACCTGAAGAGATTGCAGTAAGTATTGCTGCTGAGATTATTCAAGTGAAGAATGAAGGAGTGTTCAATTAACTGTGTCTAGTCAATTAACTCAATTCAAATAAATAAAATATTGCTTTCATAAGCAATTGTTAATTAGTGGATTGGTTAATCGGTTTCTTCTTACACAATGCTAGCGTAACAAAAAACACAGATTATTGAACAGTTCCAAGAACGAAGGGTTAGTTTAATTTAAAAGAGAATTGTTATTTTTGTGTAAATTAAAGTGCTAACCTTATTATCAGAAATGGAAACGATGAGAAAAATAATTAAAATGATAGGTATTCTTCTTTTAATTATATTAGGAGTCTTTGCTTATCAAGCCAATCAACTTACCATATTTTCAAATGACTTAGATGATTGTTTAATGATGGATGGTCCAATTTATGGCAAGTCTATTTCTTTAAATGCCGAGGATTTGGAAATGGAGCAAGAAATAAAAATCCCAAATGGAAAACTTGGATTTCTAAATTTGTCAGATTCCTTAGCTCCTAAAATGTTAAAATTTGATGATCTAGATAATTTGATATGGGCCATTACATTTCAATCAGATTCACTGGAAAATATTCCACATCAAAAACTTTCTGAAATGGCATTAATTAAGGAGAAAAATGAGGTGGTACTATCATTTTTTAATTACAGTGTTGGCGAACCAGGTAAGATTTATCTTACAAAAGGATTTGATTTCAAATATATGTGCTTAAGTGCATGGTAATTCACCAATTTTTTTATCCAACTAATAAAGAAAAATTAATGAATCATTGTCTTTATTGGGGAGATTATCCTAGAGAAGAATTCGATAAAAATGGTAAATTGAAAATCAAAAAATGAATACAATAAAAGGCGATCTAATAAAATTAGCCATCAAAGGTGAGTTCGATTTGATCATTCACGGATGTAACTGCTTCTGTACTATGGGCGCAGGAATTGCTAAAACCATAAAACAAAAATTTCCAGAAGCATACCAAGTAGATTTAGAAACTCAAAAAGGAGATAAATCAAAGCTCGGAACCATCACCTGGGCTAAGGTAAAAACCAAAAACGGAGATTTAATTATCGTCAATGGATATACTCAATTCAATTGGAAAGGAAGAGGACGAAAAGCGGATTATGATGCCATTCGTCAGGTGTTTAAAACCGTCAAGAAAACTTTTTCTGGGTTAAGAATTGGATATCCTGCCATAGGAGCAGGATTGGCCGGAGGAGACTGGTCTATTATTTCAGAAATAATCGCCGGGGAATTAAAAGGGGAGAAACATACTTTTGTTGAATTTCAAAGATAAAATATCGCTACCTTTTATCTGATTTGCTAGTTAGCCTAAATTATCACATCTTCATTTGATTTAAGCGCGCTCTATGCACTATTCGTTTTAAGAACTCTTGCTTTGCTACTTTCCCAGCTCGCGGAGTTCTCAAAACTCATGGGCGATACCAGAAAAAATCCCCACTAGCTTTGCGAAACCCGCGAGTGAGCAAAGCCGCTAGGCTAGGTTTCTTAAAGCGGATCGGGAAAGGTTTAACTAATTTCTATCCTTTTCTTAGTCAGACATGAACATTACCACTTTCAAATTTGTTAAATTTTTTCTATGGTTCTTTCACCAAATTTTATTTAAAGACAAAACATTAACCACTTATGAGCAAAGGTATTATTCAAATTAAAAGCGCCAACGATTTTGAGACCACTTACACTAAATTACGAACGATTCTCGACAATAATCCAATGATTGGAATTGTGGCAGAATTAGACCATCAAAAAAATGCGGCTAAAGTAGATTTAACTTTGGGCAAGACCAAAATGATTCTATTTGGCAATCCTAGATTAGGTACACCCTTAATGAATACCAATATTCTTACTAGTATGGATTTACCTCAAAAATTCATAGTATTTGAACAAGAAGGAACTGTACATATCGCCTATAATGATCCTAAATATTTACAAGATCGACATCAATTAGAAGACAAAGGAGCGATCATTGAAAAAATGAGCGGCGCTTTGCATAAACTGGCAACGGCAGCGGCTACTCTCTAGATGTTTTATTTATAATTTTATTCTTTCTCTCATAAAATATATGTATCTTGTTTTAAACCTAAAAACAAGATACATATATAGCTGCATGAATTTCTATAACAATAAGATTAAATATTTTGTTATTTTTTTTGTTTCCACGTTTTTGGTGGGATGTAAAAAGGAATATACTGTAGAGTTCATTATTCAAAATAGGTCTCAAAGGAAATTGCAAATAAATTTTCAAAAATTGGACCAATCCCAAATTGATTCTAATCAAATTAACAGCGGTCAAGAATTAACTTTCTTGATTGAAATGGCTGAAGGTCAAAAAATAGAAGATTATCTAGATGATTTAACAGAAATTCCGATTGATTTTCTTGAAATTACAGATTTAAATCAGAACAATTTAACTTGTAATCCTTTGAATATTGATTGTTGGACAACGGAAGCTCCTGAAGAAAAGAATGGGGTAGGATATGTACTTAGATCCGTAAGGGATACTGACTTTGAATAAAATCAAAAAAATGAAAAATAAACTAATACTAATAATTTCAGTTTTCCTATTGTTTTTTTTCGGTTGTAGTAATTCCTCTGATATTGATCTCTTAGTAGAAAATAATACAGAAGATAACCTTCAAATAATTTACTCCAAATATGGAAACATTGATACGAGTAGAATAAGTTCAGGAACAAAACTAGTTATAGTCAACCTTGGTGATATTGGTCAATCAACAGAAGGTAAACTAGATCTACTTGAGGCTATTCCACTCGATATTTTGGAGATTCGTAATGAAAATGGCGCTGAATACAACAAAGATCTTTTGGATATTAATCTTTGGGAAAAAATTTATCCAGAACATAAAGGAGAAGAGGGGAAGGTTTTTTTAAAAATAGTGGAGGAAGATTTTGAGTAGATATCTTTTCTACTTCCTCCATAAAGATGATGAAATCTAGATGAGCAAACAAAAAATCATAACACTCGTTCTACTTGATAAAGCAATTCAGGAATTGGTCATTGAATTAGAAAAAGAATTTCCCGAGGAAAGGGTTGATCATGCTGGAATAAAACCTATTGAAAAACCAACTGACTTTAATCGGTACGAAAGCACCCCAATCAATACAACCCTTTTTGCCTGGATTGGAGGAGACGGCGTACACTTTAGTCTTCTTGAAATTTCAGATACCATCCAACCTGTCGTCATGACGGTACCTGCACGATTGGGGAATTCTATAGCTGATTATAATTGGATACTTGGAGAAAATTTAAACGAATTTTTATCCCTAGGATATTATAACGGGTGGTTTGGATTAGAGAACATATGTTATAATATGGAATCAACGCTCAAACTTTATCAGCAGAAAACTCCTTCTAAAGATTATTATTTTGAAATAGATAGAAGGTTTGTTAAAAGATTAAGTGAAAGGTTAAGTTATAAACATACACCGCTTTCCATTAAAAGATTGGAGTTTTTAAAAGAAAACTACTTTGATAAATTAATTTTTAAAGAAAGTTTTGTTCGTAGGCTTTCTGAAAAGAAATAATTTTTTGCTTGTAAGAATTTTTGAATTTGCCTTTGCCTTTGAAAAACCCTATTCCACCACCATAATCTTTTCCCTAAAATTATCCGCTCCAATTTTCGCAATTAAAAAGAAAATACCGGATCCTTGAAAGTCAATCGTCTCTTCCAAAACAGTCAATCGCTCCTCATTCTCAAACGATTTAAACCACACCTGATTTCCTAAACTATTAAAAATTTGAACTTGAATATCTTGTCGATCGGGATTCTCAATTTTTATTTCAAAAATACCCTTACTAGGGTTTGGAGAAATTTTCACCTTATCTTCCATATCCTTTTTGACGTTGATTACTCGAATCTCAGAATATTCAAATCCTCCATCAAAATCTATTTGCTTAAGACGATAAAAATTATCTCCATCCACAGGTTGTTTGTCTCTAAAAAAATAATTCTGAGCAGTAGTCGTGTTTCCTTGACCTTCAACAAAACCTAAAATCTGCCAATCTTGATCTGCTGTTTTTCTTTCTATTTCAAAACCTTTATTATTTATTTCTGAAGTGGTTTTCCAATTTAATTCAACCAATCCATCTTTTTCAACCGCCCTAAAAATCGATAACTCAACAGGTAGTGCTTCCGCCAAACAATAGGATCGACTTAATAAAGTTTCATCAATAATAAAAGGATTTGGTAATTGATCTTGATGTCCAGCGATGGCATTGGTTCGATCTAATTCGAGTACATCCACTGGATCTTGAATGTGCCAGTCACATAAAGTTTCTCTTTGTAATTCAAAAAAAACAGGATCAGCTGCTAAAGCTTCCGCTTCATACATGGTGAAAAAATAAAAAATCGCACGAGCAATATTTCCCTTGCTGTTTTCTTTTGGTTCAAAAGCACCATTTATTTGTTCACTATAGGCATCGATATTTGTCGTAGGGACTGTCGTTTCTTCTTGATCAAGCCAAAACCAAGAAGTGGTCTGTTGATCGTCTATTTCTAAAAAAGGAAAATTAGCTCTAGCAGAATTTACCGACACTCTCGATGGAAAAAGATGATGCATATCTGAGTACGCATTTCCATTACTTTCATCTGCTCCTTTACTTCTTGGATAAGAATGTTCTGCATTGATCCCGTCAGGTGAACCATTCATGAATAAATGAATTGATGGATCAACTCCAGCTGGTAAAAACAAACTATGATTCGAATAAATACACCGAACACTATCATTGATATTATCGATCGTTCCATAAAGCGTATCTCTAGCTTCATTATAATTAAGCACATTGGTAGGCTTATAATTATCAACTAATGCTTCTAATAAAAGATCTCCATCAAGATTTGGAAAAATCTGAGCTTCTGATAAAATAGGCATCTGCAAAAAAATGCAAAATAAAATTCCAGTATAAGAAATGGAATTATTGTTTGATAAAATACGTGCGATCATTATCTATATTGCTTGGGTAAAAATAATGCACTAATATAATTCTATTTAAAGGAGAGAACAAACAAAAAAGGTCGTATTGCATATCTGAGACAATTATATCATCCAAAATACCGAAAGCAGTTTATTTCTAAAATAAAATCACCTTAAGAAGGAGAACTAAATAACATAATGCTCTTTCAAATTATCTAGATGATGTTTTGTATGAAAAATGGAAAAATAAATAATTTCTCTGATCGTCAATTTCCCCATGGCAGGATGAGGTAAGGTGTAGATACCTAAATCTTTTTCTTTCCATTTACCAATTGTTTTTTGCAAGGCAGCAATCTCTTTTGAAAATTGTTGGAGTAATTCCTCTCGGTCGAATTCTTTATTGCTCGGGGGTAAATAAGTGTCAGAAGGGACAAAGCCTTTTCTAGTAGTGGCTTTAAAATTAGCGAGTGCTTCAATATATTTTTTGTGTTGTTCTTCAAAAGTTCGTTCCGCTCGATTAGATTTTCCAAAGGTTGTACGCAGAACAATTCTGGGCATAGACATTCCTCTTCCAATCTCTTGGGTGGTTTTTATTAAGTGATACAAATGACCAGCCATTGTCCATTTCCCATCCAAAATTTCTTTATTAAAATTCGCTGTAGTTTGATCTCGAAACCAAATTATAGTTTTTTCTGCAATATCATCAAGATCAAGAATTAAGTCTTCTTTAGTAGGGGTTTTCATAATTAATTGTATTTTATTTAAATAATAGTTACTTTTAGTTACTATTGTAAAAATAATCAATAACAGCCTGTAAAACAACAGGTTATGAAAGCATAACTAAGTAACATGAAAGTAACTATCGCTGATAATCAAGATCTTATCTTAAAAAATAAAATTGAACTTTTTTTTAAAAATTCTATGGCTAATCGAAAAGACACGGGAGTTTGTGTAACCAAAGATATCATGTCCGTCGTTACAGATAAATGGAGTCTTTTTGTGATTTATAATTTAGGTTATTATCAAACTTTAAGATTTAATGAACTTAAAAAAAATATCAAAGGTATCTCTTCTCGGATGTTATCTGTGACCTTAAAGAAACTGGAACAACATCAGGTAGTCCACAGAAAGGTTTATGCAGAAGTTCCTCCAAGGGTAACGTATACTTTGACCGATTTTGGAAAAGAATTAGCAGAAAAAGCGGTAGACTTAAATTCTTGGTTTTTAAATTTTGAAACAGATGAAAACAAATAATTCTAGGAACTATTTAAATTATTTATTGGTTGAATAATATTGATCATTTCTTAAGCAGGACTGAATTTCTTTTCAGAATTTAAAGAGAAACTATAAAAAACAATCACTGATGAATAAGGAAATTAAAAAGACGATTCAAAAATATTTAAAGGCATATTATGAGCAAGATTTCGATACAATGATCGATTTGTTTTATGAAGAAGACAAGATTGAATTTAGTAAAGTATTTGTAGAATTTGCCGAAAAAATGGATATTTTTGGGGAGACAGATGATCTTTTAAAAAGGCTTGGACTGACTAATATCGCAGCACTAAAGAAACTGACATCGGATGAATTTATCACAGCTATTCTAAAAATGGTGACAAATTCCGTTGGAGAAAAAGAGCTAAAGCGAATGATAAAAGGAATCAAAATTACGGGGATAGACGAAGCCAGTTTATTAACGATTGTTCGCTATCAAATTCCTTTTAAATATTATGGAGAATGGGATAAACTGGACAGTGATTTAACGATGATTTATACTAATTCAGAATGGAAAATATTTTTTAAATCTGGACTAAGAATGGGATTACAAAAATTCCAAAATGAAATAGATTTATTCTATGAACGAAAAGCAAAAGACCAAATTGATAAGATCGAGCACGAAGGAGATTTGACAACTTTTACAATTACTGGTTATAAAAACTTAAATGGAGATATTGTTATTGAACCAAGATTTAAAGAAGCTGGAGAATTTCACAATGGATTGGCTTCTGTACAAATCATACGAAAATATGGATACATCAATCTAAAGGGAGAAATTGCCATCAAGCCTCAGTTTGATGAAGCAGACGATTTTTCTGAAAACTTAGCGGCAGTCCGAATAGACGATGAGGAAAAAGGCCGATTATGGGGTTTTATTAATAAAAAAGGTAAAATGGTGATCGAACCAATTTATGATTATACCGCTGGTTTTAGTGAAGGATTATGCGTGGTCAGTAAAGATGAAAAATATGGACATATAGATAAGAAAGGAAAAGTAATTATCCCTCTAAAGTTTACTTGGGCCAACGATTTTGATGATGGTACATGTAGTGTAGAGCTGATCAATAAAAACGGAGAAACTGTTGAAATGGTGCTGGATAAA
>JALZUU010000453.1 GCA_023300665.1 Saprospiraceae bacterium
TGCAGTTATTATTGAAACATAAAAATAAAGATAGCCTTAAAAAGGTACGAAAGAGGGCTGCCTGGAATGAACAGTTCTTGGTAGAGGTCTTAAAATCTACTATTTGATGCAATCAACCTAGTGAAAAACAATAATTGAACACTTTAACGAATTAAGTGTAGACATGATAAAAGCAGTAATTATTTAAAAAATATCTATTATAGCATGGACTCAAACAAAGGTATAGATGCTTTACTTGGAGTTGCTTGGAAGACATCTTAGATTTGGGTGAGAAATTGAGAGGGAAGTATTTTGTATAGTTTTTATTTCGAGTTGAGCTATCTCTTAATGAATAGAATAATAATTTATGTTAAAAGGATATTTTTACCAACCCACCTATGATTGGTAACTGGTTTTTGGTATTTTTGAGGATTCTAAAGAGAATTATTATTTTAGGATCTTAATCCGTTTTACACTTTACTCCAGAGAGACGAACTGATAGCTTGTAAGTCCCCTGAATTTCACGATAGAGGGAAGCCAATCAGCAAACAGGCCAACCAGCAGAAATAGTTTCAAAGCCATTTGAATGAAAATTGAAAAAGTTGCTTCCGCAGTTGTTATTATTGCTTTCGTTATTGCCTTATTGGTAATTGGAAAACCATTTTTGGTACCGCTCTTCTTAGCGATTGTAATCTGGTATGTGATCACTTCTATCAATGAATGGATTCGGAAATTAGGATGGATTATGGAGCGAATTCCGAATGGCCTGACCTTACTTACTTCCAGTATTTTGATTATTACCGTCTTATTTTTATTAGGAAATTTAGTGGCGCAAAACATCGAGTTGATGACCACCAATGCACCTAGTTACCGAGTAAATATCGAACAACAATTAACGAGGATTCTAGAACACCTTGGATTAGAAAAACAATATAATCTGAGTAGTATGGCCACAGAATTCAACCTAAATGAATATACTGGACAACTCATTAATTCGATCACTGGACTCGCACAGCAATTTGTTTTGATCCTAATTTATGTGGTCTTTTTGCTTTTTGAACAACATACCTTTCCAAGAAAAATCAAAAGACTTAACTGGTCAGAAGAGCGGCAAAATAATTTTCAAAAAATTCTAAATCAAGCCAATACTGCTACAAAAACCTATTTGGCAGTAAAAACCAGTGCAAGTATTTTGACGGCCGTTCTAAGCTTTTTGGTTCTATATTTTATTGGTGTTGACTTTCCAGTATTCTGGGCCTTTCTCATTTTCTTACTTAATTTTATTCCGACCATTGGTTCTATTGTAGCAACCATCTTTCCTTCTGTGGTAGCTTTGGTTCAGTTTGATACCTTGGGACCTTTCTTCGCCGTGCTTTTTATCATTGCCGGCCTTCAATTTTTAATTGGTAGTTTTTTAGAACCTCGTTTGTTAGGGAACTCCCTAAATATCAGTCCTTTTGTTATTATCCTTTCTTTGGTGCTTTGGGGATTGATCTGGGGTGTGGTGGGAATGTTGTTATGTGTTCCACTCACCGTAATTATGATCATCGTATTGGCACAATTTCCAACTACACGAGGTGTGGCGATCCTACTTTCTCAAAATGGAAAAATGGGGGAAGTAGATTGAGAAGTTGTTCAAAAATCCCCAAATTTACTACAAAGATAAGTATAGAAAATATCCAATCTATAAAGTTATTTATCAACGTCAGTAAAAGGTGCTAGTTATCAATACCTTGTCCGTAACCATTGTGCCTGCCTGTCAGAGGCACTAAGACAGGCTTCATTTTTATCAGTATAAGTTAAAGATTCATTAAACGTCACTTAAGGTTTTCCTAATATCCAATCTGGAAATAAAATTTCTTTTATATTAAGAACTGATAACACCATTTTTTAAAGCTATAAAACTATTAATCTATGAAAACCACCTATCTGTTTTTATCACTTTTGCTATCCACCAGTTTACTGGCACAGGATGGCGTCGATTACAAAGAACCTTTAAACTATTCTAAAACTGGAGAGGTGACTTTTCGGGCAATTCTCCATTATCCTGGCAAGTCTAAGGCTGAATTGAGAGAACTTGCAAAAGAATGGTTTGCCCGAAAATTTGATGGAGAATTTATTCAATTTGATTCAAGATCTGAAAAACAAAATCAACTTTACGGAAGAGGTTATTTTGGGTATTCTTTTTTTGCAGTTATGAATACTTACTTTTCTGAAGCAAATTATAACTTATCCATCGCATTTAAAGAAGGTAAAATTAAAGTACAAATGGAACAGCTTTTTATTTTAGGAGAAACTGCTGTGATTACTTCAGAGAATGAAGTACTGCTACCTAAACCAGCACATAAAGTAATCTCTGACGAGAAATTGTATAAGAGAAATGGAAAAGCTAGAATTTTACCTCGGAAGCATAAAGAACAAGTATTAGGTTATTGGTATGAACTTTTAGATACAGTGGATGGATTTTTTCATAATTATCAAAAAGAAGTCGAGGAAGATTGGTAGAGATTTAAACTATTAGTTCGAAGTTACAAATGACTTGACTAAAACTAAATAACCATACGACTGGACATTTGCGGGCTTGTGGCTACTCTTTCAGGAGGCTGGGAGGCAGCAAATGGAAGAAATGTCCAGTAATGAGTATGCTAAATAACAACTAAAAAAAACACCCGAATGTAGCCATACAAACGGGTGTTAATTTTTTGGGACGTCTTTTCAATTTTAGATTAATTGAATCAAGAGTCTAGTTATAAATTTCCTCCATTACTCGGTAACGAGGATCATCAATATTACTTTCAATTACTTTTTCTAACATAGGTGATGCTTTTTTCATCAACACTTGGCATTCGGAACTTAAGTGACGAACCTCTACCGACTTTCCAGCTGCTTCGTATTTTTCAACTAATTGAAATAAAGCTTCTAACGCTGAATGATCACTAACGCGTGATTCTAAAAAGTCAATAATTACTTTATCTGGATCATTATTAACATCAAATTTGCTTTTAAAAGTAGTAATACTACCAAAGAATAAAGGCCCCCATATTTCGTATACTTTTGTTCCATCTGCTAAGAAACTCTTACGCGCTCTAATACGCTTCGCATTCTCCCAAGCAAATACTAAAGCGCTCATGATGATTCCGATAATTACGGCAATCGCTAAATCAAAAACCACCGTTAAGACCGAAACAGCAATCAAAACCAAAGCATCACTTTTAGGAATTTTATTCAATATTCTAAAACTACTCCAAGCGAATGTTCCAATCACCACCATAAACATTACACCAACCAATGCCGCAATCGGTACTTGTTCGATTAAACCAGAGGCAAATAAAATAAAGCAGAGTAGGGTAAGTGCCGCTACGATTCCAGAGAGTCGTGTACGACCACCTCCTTTGATGTTGATGATAGATTGTCCGATCATCGCACAACCACCCATTCCACCAAAAAGTCCGGTAATAATATTCGCACCACCTTGTGCGACACATTCTCGATTGGAGTTTCCACGAGACTCTGTCAGTTCATCAATTAAGTTCAAGGTCATCAAGGATTCAATTAAACCGATAGCAGCTAAGATCAAGGCGTACGGCCCAATAAAGACAAGGGTCTCCCAATTCATTGGAATTTTAGTGAAAATATCTGCTTGAAAGATCGGTAAGCCTCCTTTTAATCCTTCTCCACCACCAGCACGAATAAAGCTTCCTACGGTAGCAACTTCTAGGTTTCCTAAAATTACAATAGCAGAAACGGCTCCAATGGCTATCAATGCTTCCGGTAATTTTTTATTAATCATTGGTAGAAAATGCATAATCCCCATGGTCAATAAAACCAATCCAATCATGGTATATAATTCTATCCCTTGTAGCCAAGTAGCTACCCCATTATTCATTTCCTTAAACATCCCTAATTGGGAAAGGAAGATGACAATGGCTAATCCATTTACAAAACCCATCATAACTGGATGAGGAATCAATCGAACAAATTTTCCTAATTTGAGTAGACCGACCACAATCTGGATCATTCCCATTAAAATAACGGTCGCAAAAAGATAATAAAGTCCTAAATTTTCTCCGGGTTCTCCCATTCCATTTCCGGTAGCCACCAAACTTACCATTACTACTGCCAATGCACCAGTGGCTCCACTAATCATTCCTGGACGACCTCCAAAGATAGAAGTGATTAATCCAATCATAAAGGCAGCATATAATCCAACTAGTGGGTCTACACCTGCTACGAAAGCAAACGCTACCGCTTCAGGAACCAGGGCCAATGCCACTGTCAAACCACTCAAAATATCATTTTTCGCATTACCTGCTCTCTGTCGAATGAAGTCTACCATAAAAAGAAGTTTTTGAAAAAACCGCAATAATAACCCTTTTAAGCGCAGTTTCTAGACTAAAGGTTACGTTTATTCGCACCTTCAAAAAAATCGGAAATGTATTGCTAAGCAATAAGTTGTTGTTTATCTCACAATAAGTAGGCCATTAGTTCTAATTTAGTAGAATTTAAAAAATTATATATTGAAAATTTTGGCTTTTGCCATTTAAAAAAAATGAAGAAATTTTTATTAAGGAGTAATGTATTCTAGTGAATTCGTTATTTTAGGGGTTATTTTATCAAAATAGAATCTATAATTATGGCTAAGGTGACTGGAATTGGAGGTATTTTCTTCAAAACGAGAGATGTTCAAAAAACCAAGGATTGGTATCAAGCGAATTTGGGCTTAGAAACTGACCAATGGGGCACCAATTTTGAATGGCGTTCTGCGCAAGATCCAAAACAAAAAGGGTTTACTCAATGGAGCCCTTCTTCGACAAATAGTAGTTTTTTCGGTGAAAGTAATCAACAATTTATGATTAACTACCGAGTCGATAATTTGGTAGAATTACTTAA
>JALZUU010000454.1 GCA_023300665.1 Saprospiraceae bacterium
ACGATGATCAAAAATTACAAACTAATTCTTCTTTTATTATTCCCCTTTTTTCTAATGGCACAAGATGGATCGCTTGATCTTTCTTTTGGTGATAACGGAAAAGTAGTGGGAAGTTTTATGGAAACAACTCGGCTTGAAGCAATGGCTATTCAAACTGATGGGAAAATTTTGGCAACAGGTGCTCGTGGTCCAGAATTAATGGTCGTAAGGTTTTTACCAGATGGAAGTTTGGATGTAGGATTTGGAACCGATGGGTTTTTCTATGATGATATGGATGGTTCTGCCAATGGTTTTAAGTTATTAGTTCAAGACGATGGAAAAATAATAGTGTTTGGAACTACTAGGGTTTCCGCTAGTAAATTTGCCTTAATGGCAGCCAGGTTATTGCCAGATGGAAGTGATTATGATCCCAGTTTTGGAACAAATGGTAAATACGTTAATCAAGTCAGTAGTAGTAGTTTTCCTGAAGATGATATTTTAGATGCCGTGCTGTTATCCGATGGAGGAATCGGTATTGCTGGTCGTTCTTATAGCGGACAAAGAGATTTTATTATGATTGGGAAATTAACGGTGGATGGACAAAATGATCCCAGTTTTGGAGACGATGGAATTAGTCTAATTGATCTAAATACTTTTTCTAGAGCGAATGCTATCGTTGAAGCAGCCAATGGGGATTTGGTCATTACAGGAACGACGAATAGTAGCGATATTTTTATTGCTCGATTTGATGAAACTGGAGCAGCGGTGAACAATTTTGGAACCAACGGATTTACTTTTTTCAATGAATCTGATAATATCAATAATGGAGCAAATGACTTAGTAAGTTTACCTAATGGACAGTTTTTAGTTGGAGGTAATGCTTTTGATTTTGACTTTATTGATAATGATATTACGCTCTACCGTTTTAATGGGGACGGCAGTATGGATCTAAATTTTGGGACGAGTGGTTTTGTAAAAGTTTCCCGTGGAGATAATGAATCTATTCAATCTTTGGTTTTGCAGTCGGATGGTCAGATTTTGGCTGGTGGTTCAACGGGTGGATTTAATTCTAAGTTTGCAGTTACTCGCTTTAGCGCTGATGGGGTTCAAGATCTAAACTTTGGAACCAACGGATGGTCGCTGAACGATATGGGACCCGATTTTAATGGTGATGGAATTACCGATATGAGGCAATTAGATAACGGAGATATTGTCGCAGTTGGCTATACTTTAGAAGATAACACCTATAATTATGCGGTTGCAAAATATACTTCCACATTAAGCAGCTTAAACGACTTAACAGCAATTGGAATCGAAGCAAGAATTTTTCCTACCATAATGCAGGAAACTTCCCTTAATTTAGAACTAAAAACAGCGAGTTCTTTAGAATTGAATATCAGCCTTTTAAATAGTCTAGGACAAACCATCAAGCGATGGCCTAATGCCTTAAGCTTCGCTTCTGGAACGACTCGACAAGCTTTAGAATTACCAGTTAATTTATCAGCTGGAAGCTATTATATTTTAGTAGAAACAGAGGAAGGAAGGACGGCGTTGTCAGTGCGGAAGTTGTAATTTTTTTATACTTAATAAAAAAGCCGTAGAATTTTAATGAAAAATTTTATAGCTTTTCTAATACAAAAATTAAGCTAATGGGAATGTCCACCGCTGCCGTTTACATCAAAGTAAACGATCCTAAAAAATTTCAAGTTGAAAATGTTATTGAAGCATTTTTTGGTGCATTTTCTGATATTTCTGAAACTTTCCCAAAGGGGTTTGAATTTAGAAAACCTAATTATGTAGTAATTCGATATCATAAATCAGGAGTATTAATATCTAATGCCGAATTTGTCAATCAAGTATTGATAAAACGGAATGGTGAATTAATAAATAAGATTTATGAATTTTTTGAAAAACCCAAAACGATACTTGCGTATATGCATTATGATTCGGGAGGCTCTTATGGTTTTTCTTACATTGAAAAGGGGGAGATAAAAAGATTTAGATATTCTACAAGTACAGATTGGGTAACCCATGATTATGGTCCTCCATTAGATGAGGAATTGAATATTTTAGGTGGACAAATTTTATTTGAAAAAGACGAATATGGAGAACGACATTATTTGTATACTCAATATGACTTACCAGAAAAATTGAACGATTACAATACTATAAATAGCGACCTTACAAATGTGGTAATGATTGCTAAAATGGGATATGGTTTTTATAGTGAGAATCAAAATTTAGAAAATGTATATGTTACCCTAGATTCACCTACTGAAACTTCTTCCAAAGAGAATAAAACAAAACCTAAAAAAGGACTTCTGGATAGATTGTTTGGGAAATAATATCACTTACCATTTCAAGTTACATTTAAAATAAAATGATAAAAATTTTCCTAACAACTTTTCCTCCCAATTCTTGTTTAATATCATGAATTTAACTTAAAAATTCCATCAAAACCAAAAAAAGAGATTATGATCGGTTACCGATTTGGCGAATATATACCTGGAGCAGGCGAGGGGAGCACCTTTGATCGTTTACTCAAGCTTTTTAAAGAACTACTTATCCATACCTCCGGTAATGTAAGCGAAGCCCTAGGGTGGCTGACAGAGCTAGATAAAGAATACAACCTGACCAATAAGGACTATGGAATGGCAGATTTTATCCAAGATCTGATTGATAAAGGGTTTATTGAAAACCCAGATGCTCAAAATCCGGGTTTCGTGCCAACGGCCAAGATGGAAATTTCCATGCGTCAAAAAGCATTAGAAGATATTTTTACAGACCTTCAAAAAGCTAAAAAAGGAAACCATAGTACCAATACTTCTGGTAAAGGAGATGATTTTACCTCCGATTTACGTCCTTATGAATTTGGTGACAAATTGGATTCGTTAGCGATCTCTGAGTCGCTCCGTAACGCTCAGATCAATCATGGAATCGACGATTTTCAATTAAATCATTCTGACCTAGAAGTTCGGGAGACTTATTATCAAAGCCAGATGAGTACGGTTTTGATGATTGATATTTCTCATTCGATGATTCTTTACGGAGAAGATCGGATTACGCCTGCTAAGAAAGTAGCGATGGCACTCTCCGAATTGATCATCACCCGATACCCAAAAGATACGTTAGATATCATCGTTTTTGGAAATGACGCTTGGCAAATCGAAGTGAAAGATTTACCCTATTTACAAGTTGGACCTTATCATACCAATACTGTGGCAGGCCTTGATCTAGCGATGGATATCCTCCGTAAAAGACGAAACCCCAATAAGCAAATCTTTATGATCACAGACGGGAAACCAACCTGTATCAAAAAGGGAAAAAAATACTATAAAAACAGTTTTGGACTTGATAAAAAGATCATCGCTCGGACCCTTAATCTAGCGACTCGTTGCAGAAAAACCAATATTCCGATTACTACTTTTATGATCGCAAGAGATCCTTATCTCAAGCGCTTTGTAGAAGAATTTACCAAAGCCAATAACGGCAAAGCTTTTTATAGCAGTTTGGATGGTTTAGGTTCCTTTATTTTTCAAGACTATAAGAATAATAAGCGGAGAAGACATCGGTAGTTGATGTGCGGATT
>JALZUU010000455.1 GCA_023300665.1 Saprospiraceae bacterium
CTTAACGTATTGTCATACGTTACCCTGCGGGATCGTTCGCTTATACCGAATGGAAAAAAGCCTGCCTGCCGGCAGGCAGGCTCAAGGTCGGACCCTTTTTCATAACGGGAACAATTTCAGTTATTAAGAATAATTTTCTTACAAACAACTTTTCTCTGAAATTCGATTTTAATATCAAAAAGTGCAGAAGAAATTTTTCAAATTTATAGGGTAGATTGAACACCCTAGATGCTTGCTACTTGCTCTCTTTTATCGCAAAGCGAAGTAGCAAAAGGTAATAACATATTATTTCAATAGTTCGGTAGAATATATTAGTAGTTTGGCAAATAAAGTGGTAAAATAAGAAAAAGCCACATACCAGTTAAGATATGCGGCTTTATATTTTTCTTTAGATAAAAGACTTATTTCTTATCCGAGTACATTTACGCAGTTCAAATCTTCGAAAGCAGTCTTTAGACGCGTAACGAAAGATTGTTCACCAGCACGCAACCATTTACGTGGATCGTAATTTTTCTTATTTGGAACATCAGCACCATCTGGGTTACCGATTTGAGCCTGTAAATAGTCTCTTTTTTCAGCTTCGTAATTTCTTACTCCATCCCAGAAAGCCCATTGCATATCTGTATCGATGTTCATTTTTACGGCACCATATCCGATCGCTTCACGAATTTCTTCACGGCTAGAACCACTTCCTCCGTGGAAGACGAAGTTGATAGGTTGTGGCTCCGTTTTGAATTTTTCCATCACATAGTCCTGAGAGTTTTTCAGAATGATTGGCGTCAATTCTACGTTACCTGGCTTATAGACACCATGTACATTTCCAAAAGCTGCAGCGATGGTAAATCGTTCGCTCACTTTTTTCAATTCTTCGTAAGCATACGCAACTTCTTCCGGCTGTGTGTATAGTTTTGAGCTATCCACACCTGTATTATCCACACCATCTTCTTCCCCACCGGTTACCCCTAATTCAATTTCTAAGGTCATTCCGATCTTATCCATTCGCTTGAGATATTTAACACAGATCTCGATATTTTCTTCGATTGGCTCTTCTGATAAATCAATCATGTGAGAGCTATATAAAGGATATCCTCTAGATGCATAAAATTTTTCACCTGCATCTAATAATCCGTCAATCCAAGGCAACAACTTCTTAGCACAATGATCTGTGTGCAGGATTACAGGAACACCATAAGCCTTTGCCATGGTGTGTACGTGCATAGCACCAGAAATACCTCCCATGATGGCAGACTGTTGGTTTTCGTTAGATAAACCTTTACCAGCGAAAAATTGAGCACCTCCATTAGAAAATTGGATAATTACTGGAGATTTTAAATCACGAGCAGTTTCTAATACTGCATTTACGGAATTCGTACCTACTACGTTAACGGCAGGTAATGCGAAGTTTTTCTCGTTCGCATAATTAAGAAGTTCAGTAGCTTCATCTCCGTATAAAACACCAGAGCGAAATTGAGTAGCTGTTGACATAATTTATAAATTAGTGTGTTTATGAAAGGCTATTAGCTTTTGGCAGTTGGCTATGGGCTCCCTTTGATCGCGATTTCTATCGAAAAAGCTGACGCTTAAAAAGAGGACTCATAGCCAACGGCCAATGGCCAAAAGCTTTTTTAAATAATTTCTTTTTCAGTTAAATATCGTTCTGCATCAAGTGCAGCCATACAACCAGTACCTGCAGCAGTTACTGCTTGACGATACACTTTATCTGCTGCATCTCCACTAGCAAATACCCCTTCGATATTGGTATGTGAGGTACCTGGTACTACTTTTAGGTAGCCCGTCTGGTCCATATCCAACCAAGTATTAAAGATATCTGTATTTGGCTTATGGCCAATAGCAACGAAAAATCCTTTTACTGGAATTTCAGAAGTCTCTTGTGTTTTGTTATTAATAACTTTAACACCTACCACTTCTTCCTCACCTAAAATCTCCACCGTTTCAGTGTTCCAATGAATTTCGATATTTTCGGTTTTCTTTACTCGATCTTGCATGATTTTAGAAGCACGCATTTCGTCTCTTCTAACGATCAAGTGTACCTTTGGACATAACTTAGCAAGGTAGGAAGCTTCTTCTGCAGCAGTATCTCCACCGCCTACAACTGCCACTTCTAATCCTTTATAGAAAAATCCGTCACAAACTGCACAAGCAGATACTCCTTTATTCATTAGTTTTTGCTCCGAAGGAAGTCCCAACCATTTTGCGCTTGCTCCAGTAGAAATAATTATGGAATCTGCCGTGATCTCTTGGCCTTTTTCCGTCCAAACTTTATGCACTGGTCCAGTAAAATCAACTTTAGTAATCAATTCATAGCGAATATCCGTATTAAAACGTTCCGCTTGAGCACGAAAATCATCCATCATTTTAGGTCCCATGATGCCCTCTGGATATCCAGGATAGTTTTCTACGTCGGTTGTAATCATCAATTGTCCACCAGGTTCCATTCCGGTGAAAAGAAGCGGTTTCATATTTGCGCGTGCTGCATAGATCGCAGCCGTGTATCCTGCTGGTCCTGATCCAATAATTAGGCAATTTACGTGTTCAGCCATTTTTTATAAAAATATTAAAAGGTTAGTTAATTAGATCACAAAAGTAAGCAGAACAAAGGGAATTCACATATTACAGAGACAATTATTTCGTTATAATATTGGTGTCTCAAAGGAATTCTCTGAACCGATTAAGGTAGAACTTTGTTTTTACTGTATGATCTTTGTATATTTAATTTAAAGAATTTAATATATCACTTAACAAAAACAGATTAAAAAATGTTGTTAACCATCTATCCAATTAGTTTTACAGTCTGTCTTGTAGGGCTCATTTCTTGGTTTTACTTCAAGAATAATGACACTTTAAGTAAAATAAGTGGCCTTGCTTTCTTTGGAGGCTTAGCTGTTTATTTGATTAGTATTTATTTCGCAGACGCAGAAATTAGTTATAAACTAATGGTCGTCGCTCGAGATCTTGCTATAATTGGTGGTGTCAGCTACTTTTTTGGAATGCTTGCCAAGAACAAACTTGTATTCTTTGCCTTTCTTGCGTTGTTATACGGTGCTTTACAATATAAGTTTACAGATGTATTAAAAAATACTTTTGAAAATAAAGAAGAAATTCCACTAATATCTGGTGAAAATGGTTCCTCTGAGGAATATCTTGATAGAAATGTCGAATTATTGGTAGAATTAAAGCCTAATCATAAGGCAAAAGACCTAATAAGCCTAGTTGATAAATATGAATTGCAGTTAAATACCGCTTTCGCTCCTAAGGATGGAAATATTACCGACTTGGACGATTATCTTACGGTTGATATCCCAGCCAGTCAATTAGCGGCTACTGAAAGTATTATTGCTCAGCTAAATAGACATCCTGCCGTAGAATGGGTAGAACAAAACGATGTTTATCAGCTTGATGTAATGGAAACCATTCCGCAAAAGCGGGCACCTAGAGACCTGAAAAAATTTGGTCTAAATGATCCTAATTTAAAAGACTTATGGGGTTTTCAAGAAATGCAGATAGATGCGCTTTATGCTTATCTTAAAAAGAATAAAATTAAGCCTACCAAAAAAGCACGTATTTACATCCTAGATACCGGAGTAGATGCAAAACACGAGGATTTGAAGGACAATTATAAATCCTTGAATAAACGAGATGACAATGATCCTATGGGACACGGAACACACTGCGCAGGAATTGCCGCAGCAGTGTCTAATAATGGAATCGGAGTCGCTTCTTTCTCTCAAAACAATGAGTTTGTAGAGGTAACGAGTATCAAGGTGTTAAGTGCTCGTGGAGGCGGAACGCAACAAAGAATTCTAAAAGGAATCATCAAAGCGGCCGATAATGGAGCAGATGTTATTTCGATGTCTCTTGGGGGTCGTACGGGAGATAAAGGTCAGAAAGCTTATCAAGAAGCGATTGAATACGCCAATAAAAAAGGGGCCATCGTAATTGCTGCTGCTGGAAATAGTAATGACAATGCCAAGCATTATTCTCCTGCCAATGCGCCGGGTGCGATTACGGTTGCTGCTTTAGATCCGAATTTAGATCGAGCGGTATTTTCTAATTATATTTATGATGTGGATTATGGAATTTCCGCTCCTGGCGTAAATATCTACTCTTCTATTCCTGATAATAAATATGCTTCGTTTAATGGAACCTCAATGGCAACTCCTTATGTTGCTGGTTTAGTTGGATTGATGAAGAGTATTCGTCCAAAACTAACCACCAAACAAGCACACGATATCTTAAAAAAGACGGGTGATAAAACGGGTAATACCAAAGAGACTGGTCCTTTTATTCAACCTGCGAAGGCGGTAAAGGCCGTGGTAGAAATGAAATAATATGTTTTTTAAAAAACAATCTTTATATAAAAAATTAATGCTCCTGACGACACTCGTCGTTGGGAGTTTTTGTATTGGAACGAGCAGTACGCTGATGCCACCAGCTACGGTACCGATCACTGAACTTTCGGTTCCTGAACCAGATAGCGTGACCGTTTATCTTTTCTTTCGCATTGATTGTAAAATTTGTGAATATTATACTAGGGATTTAGAAAAACTATACGAGCAGTATAAAGAAGATAATATCAGTTTCGTGGCCGTCTTCCCAAACTTTATGGACAAGCCTCCTGCGATTGAGCGTTACCGCCAAAAATTCGGCATACCTTTTAAAGCAAAAACAGACTATTCAAAAAAGTTGACTAAGAAATTTAAAGCCACCGTTACCCCAGAAGTCGTGGTTTATAATGAAACCAAAGAGACCGTTCTTTATCAAGGAAGAATTGATAATACTTATTATCGTCTTGGTCGAAAACGCAGTGTTACGACTTCTTCTGA
>JALZUU010000456.1 GCA_023300665.1 Saprospiraceae bacterium
GAAGAAGCAGAAATTCTCAATGAATTTTTTAAAGAGGGAGAAGGAACGGAAGAAGAAGTTGCTAAAAAATATCAGGCGGCACTTGATGCGGTGGAAGAGGCGGAGTTTAAATCAACCTTAAACAAACCAGAAGACGAGCTAAGTTGTATCCTTGAAATTAATGCTGGAGCTGGCGGTACGGAAAGTTGCGATTGGGCAGAAATGCTGCTTCGTATGTACACGATGTATGCAGATAAAAATGGGTATAAATGGAAAACTATTAGTCGAACTGATGGAGATGTTGCAGGTATTAAATCTGTTGCTATTGAAATATTAGGGGATTATACTTACGGATATCTAAAAGGCGAAAACGGGGTACATCGTTTGGTGAGAATTAGTCCTTTTAATGCGCAAGGTAAACGTCAAACTTCTTTTGCTTCAGTATTCGTGCATCCTCTGATTGATGATACGATTGAAATAGATGTTAATCCAGCGGATATTGAATGGGATACTTTTCGAGCGAGTGGTGCGGGTGGACAGCACGTTAATAAAACGGAATCTGCAGTTCGTCTTCGACATCTTCCGTCTGGAATCGTGGTAGAATGTCAGCAGGAACGATCCCAACATTTAAATCGCGAAAAGGCTTTGACGGTTCTGAAATCTCGTTTATATGAAGCGGAAATCGAACGGCAAAATGCAGAACGTGATAAAGTAGAAGCTGGTAAAACCAAAATCGAATGGGGTGCTCAAATCCGCTCTTACGTTTTAGATGATCGTCGCGTAAAAGATCATCGAAGCAATCATCAAACTGGAAATACAGATGCGGTATTGGATGGAGATATTCAACCGTTTTTAAAGGCTTTTTTGATGACAAAGAAGTAGGAGAGAGGAAGTTTTTTTTGATTTAGTTCTAGTCTTTGTCTATTTGTGGAAAGATTATTAGCCTTTTTTAGGAATGATTTTGAACTAATAAGAAGTGGTTTTATTTTTTGGAATAAGTAAGTCTTATAAAAAATTAGATTTATAAAGGAATGGTGATTTATATACTGAGAAGTTATTGAGTAATGCAAAACAACAATGAAATTGTGTAAAAAAGACTACACCCTCCGGGTGGGCCCACCCCCTGAATTTGACCGAAGGTCTGTGTGCCCGCCTCACAGCGAGCAAAACCAACACCAAACTCCTAACGAAGTCTATAACTCGTACAGCTTCGCTACCCTGATGCAGAACAACTCCCACATTAGTTATGTAAAAAATTAAAAATAAGCGCGCTGTGAACCTGCCGACCGGACAGGTGGGTTCACAAAAAAAATGTACTGCATCTGCCTTTACTACTGTACTAGGAAAGACAACCTGATGCAAGATAAGTATTTGTTTTTTAAATAAAAAATAAAACACAAAATCTTTTAAAAGATAAATTGTGAACAATTTAAAACTCCTTCTTCAAATATCGACTGCCGCCGTCTTTTTTGGACGTGGTTATCAGCATCTTTATTGGGATGCGCCATTTCGTGCTTTATTATGGGATGAGCAAATCATGTCTGGGATTGTTCAGTCATTTTTCTCAATGTCATGGGAAGCCTATATCAATAGTTTATCAGTTGATGATGGAATCAATCGAGTGATTGATGGATTTGGATGGTTTTATATGTTTTGTGGATGTATAACGCTGGCCATGAATTGGATGCCAAGATTTATACGACGGTTCTTATTATTCGGTGGAGTAGGATTAATTTTTTTAGCGCTTTTATTGTGGAAAGAAAAGTTTTATAGTGTTGGGCAATTCTTTGAATATGCTTTACAATTTAGTTTACCCTTCTTTTTTTATTACTTAATCCAAGAGAAGAAAGCTACGCCAACCTTTATTTTTTGGTTGAAAGCGGTCACGGCCATCACTTTTATTTGTCATGGACTTTATGCGGTCGGTTACTATCCGCAACCTGGTACTTTTATGGAAATGACGGTTGAAATCACAGGATGGTCAGATCAGACTGCATCGGGATTTTTAAAGATTATGGGCATATTAGATTTTCTAGTAGCAGTTTTAATATTTCTGCCTAAAGTTGCTCGTCTGGCTTTGCTTTATATGATTATTTGGGGTTTTTTAACTGCGCTAGCGCGAATCTGGACCAACTTTGATTTTGAAAATATAGGAGCACATTTACACCAAACTGGATTTGCTTTTTTATATCGAGTAAGTCATTTTTTAATACCGCTAGGGTTATGGTGGAAAAAATAATCTGATTAAAACCGATCTAATTTTATTCTCAATTTTATTGATCTAGAAAAACAGATTTGATTCGAGTAAATTCCACTTAGTGGTAAGTGGTACTCGGTAAAAATGGTTTATGAAAGAATGGAGTGGATACGGAACGTTTCTACAAACTTTCGTCTTTTCCCGTTGATTTCGTAGAACCTTCTACTGTTTGAGAAACATTCTTAACTGGAAATTTTTTAAAAGGAACTTTATCCAGTTTCGCCTTTACGTCATCTTTTACGATATTGAAGCGTGGAATATCTTTAGCAGGCATTGGATCAGGTGGAGGAAGATTTTCTTTTAGATGATTGACCTGCTTACCATTTTTCCAAAATCGGAAACATACATGCGGACCATTTGCAAGACCCGTCTGACCAACATAGCCGATCGTTTGTCCCTGTTTGACATGAGTACCTACATTCACGCCCGTGGCAAAACGCGACATGTGTAAATATTGGGTTTGATAAACATCGTCGTGTTTGATTTTAACATAGTTGCCGTTGCCACGAGTACGACTACGCTTGGTAACCAAACCATCTGCTACCGCATAAATTGGGGTACCTGTTGGGGCAGCGTAATCCGTTCCAAAGTGTGGGCGTGTTCTACGCAGTACTGGATGAAATCGGCGAAGATTATATCGAGAACTAATCCGACTATACTTAACCGGCGCTTTTAGAAAAGCTTTTTCCATGGAACGAGCTTCTAAATCATAGTAACCAGCATGTTTTTCGTTCTCAAAATGAATCGCATAATATTCATTATCGACATTCTTATAATAGGCACCAAGAATTTTACCAATACCAACTGGCTGCCCATCAATAGATCTTTCTTCATAGACAAGCTTGAAGCGGTCTTCTTTTTGAATATGATGGAAATCAATCGACCAAGCTAGCGCATCTTCCATGCTCGCAGCTAGTTCAAAGCTCATTCCATTGTCAGTCATGGCATTCCATAAAGAGGATTGAATAATTCCGGCACCTGTTTTTACAGAAGTGCTGACGGGACGTTCAATCTTGTTAGCCGTTTTGTTTTGTAGGTCGAATATTACATAACTGAACACGCTAGGCTCATATATAAAGTATTGGGCAGCCTGGCTGGTATCTGTTGCGAGAATGGTATATGGTCGGTCTGCACGGAGGCCACGGACGTCAAAACTATCCTTGGTAGCACGCGCTAATTCGTCAATATCCGAGAAGGAAACCTTGTGACGAAGTAAAATGTCCGCTAAAAATTCTTTATCTTGAATAGTATCACGCGATACTTGAAACGTATCGAGTAAAAAACCGTATTGAATAGTAGGTGGAGGTATGGGGAAAGAGGCGAGTTGTTGTAACTGCGTTTTAGACCCTATCCTTAATTTGGAATCTAGATTAAGTAAAATAATACTAAAACCAATGATTGCTAATCCTAGTATTATTAAACTTATTCTAAAATTGCTCTTTTTCATCATTGTGCTCAAAATGTTAAGCACTTCTTCTCTTGATTTCACACTGTAAGTATTACGGCTATAAAAAGGGTTATAAACACTTGAAAGTCAATAAAATATACTATAAGCTTACGTAAAACGATTAACGTTGGATAAGCTTATGTACGGTCATGGGATAATAAATATTATTTGTTGTGTAGCAGTCGTAATTTTCGTTTTAAAAGAGTAAGGGCAAAGATAGTATTATATTCGATAATTCTAGCATTAATTTCTACGTTTTAATGTTTTTTTTCTCTTTAAAGGTAGTTTAAGGGAACGAAAATTATTAATTTTACAATAAGTTCTTCTAGAAATTTTATTCACTAATAAAAAAACGAATTGTTTTCTTCAAACCTCCTTCAAAATACAGGATATTTTCTACAATTTCAACCTGTACTTTAAACTTGGTTTTAGAAAAATTCTTATCCAAATTATATTAATAGTCAATTATATTCTTTAGAACTACCAAACCAACTAACCAATAATCCAAGTCAAATTATAACTTTTAAAAATTATGTTTAAAAAAGAACTTAAGAATTTACAACCTGCTGCTTTAGTGGAACGTACGATCCGCAATGGACAAGGAAAATTAAGCAGCTCGGGAGCCCTTGTGATCAACACCGGCAAATTTACAGGACGATCTCCTAAAGATCGTTTTATTGTCGAAGACGACATCACGTCTAAACGAGTAGACTGGGGCGATATCAATATGCCGATTGCTCCAGAAAGTTTTCATCAATTATTTGATAAAATGAAAACCTATGCGTC
>JALZUU010000457.1 GCA_023300665.1 Saprospiraceae bacterium
TATATATAATAAAGGGGTTTTCGTTTCGATAGCAAAAGAACACATTCATCAGAGATGATAAACTTAGTAGAATGTTAATTCTGGTTAAGAATTGGTTAAGGGCTGCTTATCTAAACTTCTAGAAACGCCTAAAAAAGAATCTGCTCTTATTATCGGGGTTACGACAACGGCAAGGCATCATTTTTGCTTAAATTTGTATTATGACTTTATTAAAAAGAATCATTGGGATACCATTATCCATTATTATGGTCTACAGTATGTGGAGTAAACTACAGAATGGTCTGTATGGAATGGAAAATCAGGGTGCATTAGCAGCTCTGATTCTAATCTTTATCTGTATGATCTTATTGGTAGTTCGCCGAGTGATTACTTACTAAGTACTTGCTATTAGCCTTACTCAAAGGCATTTTGACACCTTTTTTCTCCTACCATCTTAATATTTTAAATCCATCGACAAGCCTGTCTGTACTACGCTAATCGGTCATCAATATTGATTGTACAACTTTTAGATTTCTCCTTTGTTATTAGTTTTCAAAATAGAAATATTATGTTTGAGTCATATCATGCTGGACAGTTAGCAATCCAAAAAAAAACTGGAGAAGAGGAAATAGCCAATAGAAGGCTTCCTAAATTCCAATCTACACTTCATGAAAGATCCGTACGGTTTATAGAACGTCAGGTACTCGCTTTTCTTGGGAGTGAAGACGCTAGTGGAGATATTTGGATATCCTTATTGGTAGGTGAAAGAGGATTTATTCATATTCCTTCCTTAAAAGAAGTAAAGTTTGATTTATCCAAAGTGATCAGTAATCAATCGGATATTTTCTTTAAAAACATTGAAACCAATCCAATAGTAGGGTTACTATTTCATGAAGCAGCAAAAAGGTCTCGATATAAAGCTTGGGGAATTGCTCGTAAAGAGGAAGACCAAGTTAGTTTTGATATTACGATGGGATATAAAAGTTGTCCTAAATTTATACAACGAGAAAAAATAGAAGTACCAGAAGATTCAAAATCCGTTTCTCCAGCCTATCAAAATGGAACTACACTAGGTACATCAGAGCGAGAATGGATTAGCAGTGCACATACTTTTTTCATAGCGACACAAACGAAAAAGGGAGAAATTGAAACATCCCATAAAGGTGGGAATCCTGGTTTTATTGAAATCCAAGAAAATGGTGTTTTACGAATACCTGATTATTTTGGAAACAGTATTTATAATACTTTGGGAAATATTTACGAAAATCCTAAGGCGGCACTGCTTTTTGTAGATTATAAAAGAGGAGAAACACTACAAATCACGGGTAAAGCAGCATTAGAATTTGATCAAAATTCAGCGGACGATCTTCACAAGTCTGGTGACACTGGTAGATTTTTAACATTCGAAACAAAACAGTGGATCAGAACAAAAGATCATCATAAAGTAAATACAAGGTTTGTTGATTTCTCAAAATTCAATATATCAACGAATGCTGAAGATAACCAAGGATGATCATCCACTATTAATCTTCAAACAAAATACGATAGAGTTCTTCAATCTTCCCTACTGTTTGAATTTTAATTTTATAGCGTTTGGCGTCCAAGCCTTTGGTATTGTATTTTGAAATAAAGATACGACCAAATCCTAATCTATCTGCTTCTTGTATTCGTTGGTCTACGCGACTAACTGCTCGTATTTCTCCAGACAAGCCAACTTCTCCTGCAAAGCAGACATCACCAGGAACCGAAATATCTTGCAAAGAAGAGATCAAAGCACATAAAATCGCCAGATCAATTGCTGGATCATCTACTCGTATTCCTCCCGCAATATTTAAAAACACATCCATCTGTCCAAACTGAAATCCACATCTCTTTTCCAAGACTGCCAAAATCATACTCAACCGTCGCAGGTCAAATCCTGTAGCAGAACGTTGTGGTGTTCCATAAACAGCTGTACTCACCAGCGCTTGGGTTTCAATCAGCATCGGCCGCATTCCCTCCATGGTAGCACTTACAGTGATACCGCTCAGTTCTTCTTCATTTTGTGATAATAATAGTTCAGAAGGATTAGAAACCTCTCGCAATCCGGTAGCCTGCATTTCGTAGATTCCCATTTCATCGGTAGATCCAAAACGATTTTTGATGGTTCTTAAAATACGATAGGTATAATTACGGTCTCCCTCAAATTGTAAAACACAATCTACAATATGTTCTAATAGCTTAGGGCCAGCGATGGCGCCATCTTTAGTGATATGCCCGATAACAATAACTGGAATTCCTGTCTCTTTCGCAAAACGTTGTAATTCTCCAGCACAATCTCTTACCTGCGAGATACTTCCCGGCGTAGAATCGAGATGTGGAGAAGATAATGTTTGGATAGAATCTACGATTAGAATATCTGGTTGCAGTTGTTGTGCTTGTGCGAGAATTTTTCCGGTATTCGTTTCTGTATAGATAAAACAATTAGAAATAGCTTCCCCGATTCGGTCTGCTCGCATTTTTATCTGTTCTTCACTTTCTTCACCTGATACATATAATACCTTGGCATCGATATTTAATGCTAACTGTAACATCAAGGTTGATTTACCAATTCCGGGCTGTCCTCCAATCAAAGTGATAGATCCGGCTACAATACCACCTCCGAGCACTCGATCCAATTCACCATCTCCAGCAGAGAGTCGTTGGGTGTTACCCGATTTCACTTCTTTGAGCGCGACAGGTTTTATGGTAGCGATACTTGTAGAGCCTTCGGTCTTCCAAGCTCGTTTTTTTACCTCTTGCTTTGTCTCTTTAACCAGCACTTCTTCCTGATAAGTATTCCATTCATCGCAAGACTGACACTTTCCAACCCACTTAGGAGAGGTAGCACCACAATTGGTGCAAGCAAATATTTTTTTGATTTTAGCCACAGGTTATTTTTTTAACAAAACCCTAAGGATTTTAACACTTTTTTAAAGAAAAACAAATGTCCACAAATATCGACAGATTATCAACATTTTTTAAAATAAAATGTTTTAAAATTGATATTTATTTTTTCCTCTTACAAAATTTTATTTTACATAAATATCATAAAGCACAATAAATCAAACATTTATACATTTTTTTATTGTTTTCATGTAATTCCTTTCAATATCTGAACGATCAGGCCTTTTTTCTAAAACTATCTAAGAATAAGAAAAGAAATATTTCTTTTATCTGATTTGTGACTTTCTAATCGAACCTCGTCAAAACATCGAAATCAACGCAAGTGAATTGATTGAATTGAAAAAAAAGCGAAGGTTTCCAAAATAAAAAAAAGAGCAGAACGCTGCTTAAGAAATATTTTATATCTCCTTTTCGGAGGAGGTATGTAGATTGTTTTCATTTGGTTTTTTGGGGTTATACAGGGTGCGACGTATTAATTTACGTTTGTACCCTGTTTTTTTTTACCTTAAAAATATTGAATCTATTCAATTGCCATTCCTCTCTAGCGATCTGCACAACGAACACACCGACTGCTTTCAGGCATATACATAAGACGAGCGGGCTGGATTGGATTTTTACAAAAAGCACAATTTCCAAAATCATCATTATCTACCCGCGATAGTGCTACTTTTAGCTTGCTTAGTTTCTGACGGGTACTCCGCAAACTTGCTTCCGCAACACTTTTGTTATTAATCGCATCCATTCGACTTACTCGTCCAATTGAATTTTCAGGTGAGATCGGCTTGGTCAATTCTTCCAAACTTTCAATTTTTTCTTGGGTAGAACTAATTGCTGCTACAATTTTTGATTTTAATTCCTTTCTGGCAGAGGGTGTCATATGTGAAATTTATTTTGTAAATTACTAAAGGAGATATTAGGCTTAATTTCTCGACTTAAGGCCTTTCTAAGTAAGAGAAGTTGTTTAAAAACTCCCAAATTAGGACTGTACTACTAAGTGTGTCATTTTGCAGCCCGCGTCCCGGCAGTACCGCCGGGAAAGGCCAACCCGCTGACACACTTTAACCGAATAGTCTCCCCAAATTAGGATAAATTGAGGCGTACTTTTCATATAAAAATAGCCTAATTTGTTACATTTTTACGCTTCTACGTTATATTTATTGGACTTATGAGGAAGATTTTTTATTTCTTGTATGATATTTGTAATGAATATGTAAGATCTTAAATTGAATATAAAAACATTATAGTGAATCAACTCAGCTGGACTTATTTAGCGGATGACGGAAAACAGCACTTTGTTGGGCTTGCACATGGTGCGGAGAGTGGTCATTTGGTAGTACACTGTAATTCAAAGGTGGTTTTGATTGATTTTAAGGTTTTTGATAATGCCTCTTATTCAATTTTTATTGATGAGCAGCTCTGTGAAATCGCTATTGAGAAACAAGAAGGGCAATATTTTTATAGTTTTGAAATAGATAATCAAGCCGATACCCCCCGTAATCGAGCTCGTAAAAAGCTTGAAAAACAACATTTGTTACAAAGCATCGCTTTTCTTGGCACCTTGGTATTAATTGTCAGTATCGCCATCTTCAGTATTACTCGATGGACTTCTAAACAAGATCAAAGAAATATTGCAACAAAATTAAAAGGTACAGGTCAACAGATCAGTGCTAAAATTCTAGTTCCAAAAGAAGCGTCTGTGGATTATGCTAGTTATTATTTTGTGGTTAATGGAAAATCTTATGCCTCTTCGACTACCTACTCCAACAAACTTACAGAACTATTACCCAACGGGATGCCGTTAGAGGAAGGTGACGAGTTTTTAGTCACCTATGTTCCTAGTAATCCTTCTTTAAACGAAATAGACTACGGAAAACCTACTCAATTTCAAATCAACCGATATAGAGATCGAGTCTTAAACCGATTGTTCGAAAATAATCCTAAGATCACTAAGGAGTCTTTAACCTGCTTTTTCGATCAAATCTACAAAGAGAAAGGTATAGAAGGCGTCGCTCAACTATATTTTCAGAAAACCACCTCTTCTAAAAATTCTCGACATAATCGCCAAACCTTTGAACGATTATTACAAGAATCTAATTTGAAAGAAACAATTCAAAAGACCTGTGGAAAGATTTCTTTCTAAGAAGGTTTTTTAGGAAGACTATTTATTTTCTTCTATTCAAAAAGTATTTCCTGCCAAAGACTATTCAATTCCATAGTATTGCGTAACTTCGTACTCTTGAATTATTTAGATTTATTCCTAAAATTATTACGCATTGGAGTATTTAGCGCAACATATCGAAGGCCTTATTTTTACTGCTCCTAATCCCCTGTCAGTTAAGGAGATTCAGGAATGCCTTGAGGAAACTTTTGAAACCCCTTTTCCGGATACGGATATTAAATCAGCCATCAACTCAATAAAAGATCGCTATCAAGAAAGTGATTTCTCCTTTGAGATAGTGTCTGTCAGTGGTGGTTATCAATTTATGACCAAAGGTGCTTATCATCAAACAATTGGTACGCTTCTAAAACAGACTACTAAAAAGCAGCTATCTCGTGCAGCACTAGAAACGCTCTCGATCATCGCTTATAAGCAACCCGTGATCAAAAGTGAAATCGAAAAAATTAGAGGAGTTAGTTGTGATTATGCCGTCCAAAAATTACTCGAAAAGGAGTTGGTCGATATCAATGGTCGAAGTGAAGGTCCAGGAAGACCCTTATTATATGGTACTAGTGAAAAATTTATGGACTATTTTGGCCTAGAAAGTCTCAACGAACTACCTAAACCGAAAGACTTCCGATTACCAGATAATGTGGTGGGTGAAGCAGCTCCGATTGAAGAATCTATGCTGGTAGAAGTAGATGAAGCCAATCAAGGCATCCAAATTGGCAACCTTAACCTTGCTCCTGTTGTTGTATTAGATATGAAGGGCGAAGAGTTGGTCGTTGATCAACTCGATCCAACCCTAGAAAATGCCATTGCAGTGATTTCAACTGGTATTGGATTATTTGATGAAGTAGATTTATCTCCACAAGTGGTCCTTCCAACTCCTGCCGCAGTAGGAACAAAAAAATCGGATGCAGAAGCAATTAGTGATACCCTTGCAGATCCACTAATGAATGAGGTCGTAGAAACTTGTATTTCAGTGGCAGCTATTTTTGATAAAGAAAAGCCAACACCAAAAACGGTTCCACCGTTACCTGCTGATGCTATTTTTTCAGCAGCAAAAAATGAAGAAGAATAAAAATGGATAATCATAAACCTTTAGTAAATCGCGTAGCAGCTAGTGGGCTTATCACTATTAATCTCGAAGATTTCTTTCCGACAGAAGAAGTGGTCGTTTTTGATATAAAGGATTATTTATACATGGAGCTGATGCTCAAAGAAAAAGACTTTCGAGCAGCACTCAAAGCACATGATTGGGAACAATATAAAGGCAAACACCTCCTTGTTTATTGCTCTACTGATGCGATTGTACCTGTCTGGGCTTTTATGTTGGTGACTGCTTATGCAACTCCGCATACCACCTCGATTTTTAATGGTGAGGAAAATGCCTTTTATCAACAAGCTTTTAATACTGCTTTAGCAAACTTTAAGGCTGATCAATATGAAGGTAAACGTATCGTGATCAAAGGCTGTAGTAATAAACCTGTTCCAGTTAGTGCCTACGTTGAGCTGACTCATCTCTTACAACCCTACGCACAAAGTATTATGTATGGTGAACCGTGTTCTACCGTTCCCATTTTTAAACGTCCTCGAAAACTGAAATAAATAGACTATATTATTTATCGAGTAAAATTCGTTAATTAATAAACTCCTATTACTCGAATCAATTATCTGGTAAAATCAGTATAACTGATAAGCCGGACTAATTATCTAAGGAATGATAATCAAATAGATTAACATTCCTAATAAACCTATATAACATTCAGGATATGAAACCTATTTCTCTATATTCAATTGTATTAGCTACTTTTTTGACTTTCGCTCTTTTTGTTTCTTATACTGAAAACGATCGTCCCCCTTCAGAAGAAGCACCTACTAGTTCGACTAATACCGTTCCTGCTGCAGTTGATTTACCACAGATCATTAAAGCAGTAACACTCAATAAAACTTTTGACTTTGGTGGAGAAGTTTTACCAACACACGAAAATTTTGATGTTCGTGAAAGACTAGATCAAGAGCTATTGCGAAACGCTTATTATCATTCTAATACGATCTTAAACATCAAAAAAGCCAATCGATACTTTCCTGTCATTGAGCCAATTCTTGCTAAGCATGGTGTACCAGACGATATGAAATATCTAGCTGTTGCGGAAAGCGATTTACGAAATGCGACTTCGCCTGCTGGTGCTAAAGGTATCTGGCAATTTATGAAAGCAACCGGTAAAGCTGCTGGCATGGAAATCAATTCAGGAATCGACGAACGATATCATATCGAAAAAGCAACCGAAGCAGCTTGTAAAAAATTAAAAAAAGATAAAAGAGAATTTGGATCATGGACCTTGGCTGCAGCAGCTTATAATATGGGTAATACCCGACTCCGAAAAGAAATTGCAGTACAACGTACCAAGAGTTATTACGATATGAATCTCAATCAAGAAACCATGAAGTATGTATTGAGAATCGTATCCATTAAAGAAATTCTATCTAATCCTGAGCAGTTTGGTTTTTATGTAAATCCTGAAGATAAATATGCACCGTTCGATTACGTTACAACTACTGTTACCAAGACCATTCCCAACCTTGGTGATTTTGCGATTCAGAATGGTACTACTTATCGAATGATTAAGTTATTAAATCCTTGGTTGTTGGGTAGCTCACTTCCCAATAGTTCTGGTAGAACTTATCAGGTAAAAATTCCTCGACAATAAAAGAAGTTTGTTTATCTTGGCCCTAGAACCATTCGCAGCATTGCGGATATAAACAAACTAATATGTTTTCTGCTAAGATTTACCGCAGTCGTCGTGCTGCCCTCACTAAAAAAATGAATAAGGGTGTTCTCCTATTTTTAGGAAATGGTTACAGCCCAATGAATTATAAAGGCAACCCTTATCACTTCCGACAAGACAGTAGTTTCCTCTATTATTTTGGATTAGATCAAGCAGGGCTTGTCGCAACAATTGATCCTGAAGAAGGTAGAACTATCATCTATGGTGATGAGCTTACCCTAGACGATGTGGTCTGGACAGGTCCTCAACCGACTATTCGCTCGCTCGCTAAAAAAGTAGGCGTCACCGAAGTAAAAACCAAAGCGGAACTCACCAAATATTTACAGACGATCAATCCCATTAATCGTCGGGTTCATTATCTTCCGCCATACCGAGGCGCCAATAAAATTAAAATTCACGAATGGCTCAATAAACCAATCGGAGCAGTTGAACGAGATTACTCTCCCAAACTCGTGGCTACCGTTGCTAAACAACGATCCATCAAGCAAGCAGAAGAAATTAAGGAAATGCACGAGGCCGTAAATCTTAGTGCTGCGATGCACCTATCTGCGATGCGCGCAACCCGTGCTGGATTATACGAATCAGATTTAGTCGCAGTAGCTCATGGAGAAGCACTTAAGAAAAATAGCCATCCAGCATATGGGATTATTTTAACTATTAATGGTCAGACTTTACACAATCATCACCACGATCAACGACTAAAAAAAGGACAGCTCATACTGGCCGATATGGGGGCAGAATCTTCGTTACATTATGCAGGTGATATCACACGGACTTTTCCAGTATCTCGAAAATTTTCAAAAAAACAAAAAGAGATTTATCAGATTGTATTGGATGCCCAACTAGCGGTACTCGATGCCTTAAAACCGGGTGTTAGTTATCGATCTATGCATTTACTTGCTGCTAAAGTAAAAGTAAAAGGATTGAAAAAATTAGGTCTAATGAAAGGTGATGTAGCTAAAGCAGTAGCAGCTGGTGCACATGCGCTTTTTTTTCCACATGGTCTGGGACATTTGATTGGACTAGATGTACATGATATGGAAGATTTGGGAGAAGACATGGTAGGTTACGATAAAGAAACCACTCGTAGTGATCAGTTTGGCTTAGCTTATTTACGTTTAGGAAAAAAACTAAAAAAAGGCTACGCAATTACAGTTGAACCTGGTATTTATTTTATTCCTGAACTAATGGATCAATGGAAAAAAGAAGGTAAATTTTTGGATTATATTAATTATAAAAAGGTCAATGAATATCGTGATTTTGGTGGAATTCGAATCGAAGACAACGTAGTCATTACCGCAAAGGGTTACCAATTATTAGGAGATCCTATTCCAAAAACAATTGCTGAAATTGAAAAGGTGATGAAATAGTTTTTTTAGCTATTGGCTATTGGCCCTCTTCTATGGCGATAGCGTGAAGCAAATAGCCAAAAGCCCTTTTTTTTTTAAGATATACTTCGATGTATTATAGACTTGTTCTAATTTCTTTGGTTTTTATTTTTTTCTATGGATGTCAGCCTACGGATGACAAGGCGGTAGAGGCAACTAAAAAATTGATGGCGAATTATGCAGCAGGGTACGATACTTTAGCGATTCCTAGATTAGAACTTTCCTATCAAAACAATTTAAAAAATATGGCACTGCCGGATACGCTGAATCGGCAGGAATCATTTTTTCAGGCATATCAAAAAGACTTGGCAAAAATTGATGCAACGTATCTTCCAGAGGATTTACTAGGAGACTATGAACTCCTTGTCTTCGAAATTTCCTTACAACTTGAACGGATACAACTCCAACGAAATCATCAGGAAAATCATCAAAATCGGCCAATTAGTGAGAAAGGCATTTATTTTATACCCAATGGAAAAGCATGGTATCGTTACTATCTTAAGCGTTGGTTAATGGCCGATGTAGAACCGGAAGCAATGATTGAATTTGGTACTGAAAAAATTCAATCTGTCCAGCGAGATATTCAAAAGTTACAACGAGATTTAGGTTTTAGAAAAGATACGCTTGCCTTTTATGATCATTTAAACGAACCCTTATTTAAAGAAAAAAGCAAACGAAAAATACAACGATTATTTGAGGGTCGTCAAGAGATTGTGAAAAAAAATCTAGCTGTTTGCTTTGAAAATATAGCGGTCAAATTACCGAATATTGAACGGGGAGACAATCCAGAATTAAGCGAAGTACCCGCTTATTATCGTTCCAGTACAGAGACTTTTTATTATAATGTTTTTGAACAACCTTTTAATAAAAGGCTGACAGATTTGCTTTATCTACACGAGGCGATTCCTGGTCATCATTATCAAATGCAAATTGAAAAACTATATAAAGATTCGATTCCTGCTTTTTATCAATACCTCCCACAAAGTGTCTATCGAGAAGGCTGGGCAGCCTATGTTGAAGAGTTGGGAGAAGAGATGGGTTTGTATCGAACCTTGTATGATTTAATGGGTAAGCACGAGTGGAATTTAGTTAGATCCGTTCGAGTGGTTTTAGATATTGGCCTAAATTATCAAGGATGGAGTGATGAAAAAGCGTTGGCATTTTGGAAAAAAAATATTAGCAATCAAGAAAATATTGCTATGCGAGAAATCAATCGAATGCGACGTTGGCCCGTACAAGTGATTACCTATAAATATGGTTCTGCTAGAATATTGGAAAAGCGTAGAAAGGCGAAACTAAAAGGAGGATTTAACTTAAAAGATTTTCATCAAGAAATTTTATCACGCGGGGCGGTGTTCTAATTTTTCTTCCACAAAGTACATATCTACCGAACCTTTATTTTTAGCCACCACACCTCCACGATACTGACATTTGTATAAATCCTTCACGTGTTTATAAGTAGCATCTGAAATATTTATCCGACCATCTTCTCCACTACTTTCCATTCTACTGGCCAAATTAACCGTATCGCCCCAGATATCATAGGCAAATTTTTTCTTTCCAACAACTCCAGCGATTACTTCCCCTGTATGAATTCCGATGCGCATTCCCCAGTATTTTCTCCCTTCTTTTTTTCTAGTATTTCGTCTTTCCGCAATATAGTCTTGCATAGCTACCGCTGCATTGACCGCATTAATTGGGTTCGTTTTATTAGCTGCAGGTACTCCTCCGGCACACATATAAGAGTCACCAATCGTTTTTATTTTTTCCATATTATTTTGTTCCATGATTTCGTCAAATTTCATAAAACAAATATTAAGTTCTTCAATTAATTCATCCGGTTCCATCTCTTCGGCTGCAGAAGTAAATTCACTAAAATCAGAAAAAAGCACAGAGACCATTTCGTAATTTCGAGGAGTCGCTATACCTGTTTCTTTAAGTTCTTGAGCGATTTCTGCGGGGAGAATATTTAGGAGAATTCCTTCTGCTTTTTGCCGTTCCTCTTCTACTTGTTGATGACTATGCTCAATTTCAATTTTTTGATTTTCGATCTGTTCATTTTGTTGAGCCAACTTTCGATTAGCGCTTCGAAAATAAAAGAGACCTGCCAAAATCATCAACAATATTAAGAGACCAATACCAGATAAGACATAAATCGTTTCCAATTCTCCTTGTCGTTTTTCTAAGTTTAAGCGATCTAACTCTTGTTGTTGTGTTAGTAAATTTTTGTCTTTAGTTAGCAAGTCTTTGTCTTTTTTTAGCACTTCATTTTCTCTAGAGATTTTTTGTTGTTTAAGTCTTTCAAGTTCTTCTTTTTGACGCAATTCACCGAGCGATCGTTCTTTCTGTTCGGTCTCTAGTCGTTGAGCGGTGAGTCGTAAAGTCTGTTCGGTACGTTCGGTTTCTAATGCTTTATTTTTTATTTCTCCTTCTTGAATAGCCCGTTCTTGTTGTAGCCGAATTAGTTCACTTTCTTTGGTTTTGTTTTCGAGTTGAAGCTTTTCAGATTCCAGAGATATTTTATCTTTTTCTAAATTAAGTTGACTAATCATCAACTTTTGAATATCCTGTTGAACCATCAAAAGTCTCATTTCTTTTTCTGATCGATTGAGTAAGAATTGTTGTTGGAGTAAATCCTGTTGACGTTTACGATCTTCTAGCAGAAAAGAATCTCGAAGGGTAAGATGGCGTTGATAATAATCAAGAGCAGCTTCATATTCGTATAATTTTTCATTAATATTTCCAGCGGTAGTATAAATATCAATCAGTAGTTTTTGGTTATTTTTATCATTCGCAATTTGCTGTGCTTCGTCAATAGATAGCTTGGCATTATAGATATCTTCGCTATTAAAATAAATAACCGCTAGCGAATAGACTAGGTTTGCCATTTCTTCATTAGGGTCTCCGTTTTTTCGCAGTATTTTTTTTGCTTGATTCAAATAATCAATTGCATTATTAGAACGTTTTAGGTTATGATAAGTAATACCAATGTTCGTCAATAATGCTGCTCGATCCACATAGTCTTCCTTCTTACAAAGGTCTTCTGTTTCCTCAAAATACATTAATGCTTCTTGGTGGTTTCCAAGTGCGCTGTGGATAAATCCAATATTATTATTAATGGTAGCACGAAGCTTTGGATCATCGTGCTTTTCAACAATTTTCTTTATTCTTTTATTATACGCAAGTGCTTCGTTCAGAAGGCCAGCATTTTTATAAAGTGAGACAATCCGTTGATAAAGCTGCAATCGTTTTTCATCCTTTTGACTCTTTAGATATAAATCTTCCAATTCTCCAAAATAAATCATTGCACTATCTTGCTGTCCCGTTAGAAAATAATTTTCCCCAATTTTTTCATAAAGAGAAGTTCCTTCCGCAAGTTCGAAATCATCCCCAATAATTTGTATCGCTCGTTGATAATAAATCTTGGCTTGTTCGTTGAGATTTTCTAATCCATAAATATCTCCCATCTGAACCATCATCTCATAATGCATCATTTGATTATCTCCTTCATCTCGATTACTTTCTCGAATTACTTGCAACGCATACCTCAATGCAGTTGGTAAGTTCCCTTGTTTTTTTTCAAAATAAGAAAGCTCAGCTAAGGTACGTTGGACGGCCCAGCTATCATTAATAGAGTTCGCAATATTGTAAGCATTTTTTAAAACAGCTTGAATTGAATCTGGATCTTTTAACTTACGAGATTGATCCAATAGTTCAAAGACCGCCGTACTTTCAGAGACGCCGAATTCTAACTCTTGCGCTGTAGTTGTACAGGCAAAAAAGCAAAAAGCAAGTAATGATGTTAATTTAACAATCGTTTTCAAATTGTTTGTTTATTGCATTCGATAACTCATCCCCAACCAAAAGGTTCTACTTCGTTGTGGATTATAAGCCAAATCATCCAGGGTCCCTGTTGCTCCGATTCCGCCATAGTAAGTATTAAAAAAATTGTCAATTTTCCAAAAAGCATTAAAGCTACTCGATAGTTGTAATCTTCCCATAAAATCAAGATTAAAATACCTTGAGGAAGTAAATTCTCGAGTACCTTCTGCTTCAATAAAATTTCGATTATTCCAATCATCCGAAAAGAAGCCGTTTAGATGAAGGTAAAGCCGTTTTATCAATCGAAAAGAAGTATTTATCTGTCCATAGTATAACGGTTGCATTCTTACACTTTCAATCCTTCCTCCATCAAAAGGTAAAATTTCTCTACCTCGACTAAGGTTAAAACTTCCTCTTATTTCCAAGTCTCTATCTTCCCATAAATCATTTAGTGTGAAATTTATTTGAGAACCATAAAGTAAAGATTCAGATGCATCATCATTTGAAAATCCAGTCAAAACTTGAACTTCTTGTGGATTAGAAAAATCAAAATTTGTGAAAGGAGAAATGATATTATTGGTACGATTAACAAAAAAATTAAAATTCACGTTGACTTTTTTATTCAATCGAAACCGAAAACCAAAGTCTGCAGACTCCGTTTCCTCCGGAAGTATAGGTAGCGGATTTGTGGTAAAATCTGTAAAACTAGTAGACCGCACCAAGTAGGTATTAGCACCATAAAAAGGAGAAGGTGCTCGAAAAGCCGTAGCCAAAGAACCATAAGCAGAAAGACGAGGACTGATCTTGTAAAGCATCCCAATTCGTGGATTCACCGTCTTCCCAAAATTACTAAATGAATCATAACGAATCCCCGCAATGATATTTAGTTTTTTCAGCGTTAAATATAACTGTGTAAATAATCCAAGACTTGCATTAATATCATCATCTACAAAGATGGGACCTCTCTCCTGATTTCTTGCATTAGGTGTATTTAAATAGTTTATCAGAGGTTGATTAATATCTGCTGCTAGATTTAAGCCCATGACTACCTCAAGATTCTTAATAGGCCGAATATTTAGTAATTGCTCTAGCCGAAAATCATTTGAAGAAGCATACTGATATCTACGTCCAGAAAAATAGGTATTAAAATTTTCATTGTTAATCGTATCTCTTAATGCAGGTGCTCCACTAAAAAGTGTATTTACATAAAACTTCAATACTTTAGATAAGTTATTATTTACATAAATAGTAGAAGAATTATTATCCATCTCATAACCAATATAATTAATGTTGATATTCATTCCCCATTTAGGTTTCTTTTTGGTAAAGCCAACATTAAAGGTATTGATGGTCTCACCAGTAAACGTAGATGGATCAGCGTAAGAGACTGCCAATGGATTTAGACCAATTGCGCTATGATCACGACGATACATTTTACTAAATGAAAGATTAAACGCTCGATATTTAAGGTCTACCCTCAATGACTTACTGAGATGCGGTAAGTCATTAATTACATTCTGATCAATACTGCCTACATAATTAGGATTATCAAGATAGCTTGTATCGTTTAAATCTTGCCGATATAGCAATGGATTATAAAGCACCGCTCGATCATACTCTATATTTCGGGTATCAAATTCCGTTGTACTTCCAGATACAGAAAATCTTAAAACACGCTTACCCTTGCCTATTTTTCCACCAAACATTACGCTGAGGTGGTTGTATTGATTACTACCAATACCAAGATCCGCTTGCGCGTAAATAGGACGTTCTGTTTGTAAAGTAATTATGTTGATGACTCCTGCTGAGGCATCGGCGCCATAGATAGAAGCACCAGGTCCAAAAATAATTTCAATTCGCTCCGCTTCTTTGATGGGAAGCTGAGCACCGATGGGCATTCCATTGACCACAAATGGTTTGACGGGCAGATCATTTATCAAAATTTTAGTATAACCATTTCCCAATAGCCCCCGCATTACAAAGGTTTCTCCTTCTAAGGCAGATCCTGGTTGAGAAACTCTGATTCCTGGAACCGTTTTGAGAACATCAACCAACGTGTTATGGTTATTTTTAAAAATTTCTTCTCGGGTAACTACATAAATCGTGAATGGCAATTCATCGACCGATTGTAAGGTTCGACTAGCGGACAATACGCGCTGATCGTTTTCTCCGAGAGGATGAATTTTGACATCACTTTGCCCTAACCGATCAAAAGAAAGCAAATCGCTCGATGGTTCCTGAGCAGAAAGATGATTTGCAACAACTAATAAAAGTAGATATAGCCAGTGTTTTTTCATAGTTAAAATAAATCTCAAGAGCAAGATAGTATATTTTCCTTTCCATCTGCCGAAATCAGATAATCTAACCGAATAAGTTTTCCATCTAATAATTCAATATATTCTGCCTTTTCTTTGGTAAAAACATCTTTAATCATTGTCTGCTCGGTTATTTGTTCGTCTGCTTCATTTCGATAGACAATTTCACAAATTTTCTTTTGCATAACTAATAAGACTAATTCATCGTAATAATTACAATCAATTGGATGATATTTTTTTTCCATAAACCATTCTTTTATTGATCCTTAGCATAATAATTGATAAAGAATAAGGGTATACGCCTCATTTCCATCATCGAAGTTCATAAAGACTTCATTATATAAATATATACCGTCATGGGTCAATTAGCATTTTTATATACCTCTATAAATGTAGTAAAAAGAAAGCTCTTTAGTAAAAGTACATTGGTAAATGACCATCTTAAGGTAAATTCTACCCTTAAATATACGGAATGGACCGGAAAAAAAGACCATAACTGGCATGAACCAGCTAATTGGTCCAATGGATTACCTTTTCGCTATTTACATGCATTTATCCCACGAGTACCTCGAGGAAATCATTTTCCTCAAATTATTGATCCTTGCCAAATCAATTTTACGGTTAAGAATGAAGGAATTATCTCCAATCAAGGACAAATCGAAATAACTGGCCACGGATTAATGCAAAATCACGGAATTCTGAAAATTGAAAAAAAAGGAGTTCTTAATAATTTTGGTAAGCTAATCAACCACGGTACGCTTCGAAATGAAGGACACCTCAATTCTCAAAGCCTTTTCTGTAATCTGAAGGCCATCGAAAACAATGGAACTATCACCAAAGAATCTCGTATTCTACAACTATCAGAGCTTTTAAAAGCTGAAGTAAATCCATTGGCGGTATTCGATTCTATCAAAAATCAAACGCTTGTAACTACCCAAAAAAGCTAACAAACACATATCAACTAAAAATATTTATAAATTATTAGTCAAAACCTGTATTTTTAAATTCATATTTTTTATATTTGTGCACGGCGTTAGAATTACATTTAGCTTTTCTTCTAACAAACTTTCACAAAAAGCAAAATATAACCTACCTACAATTGTGTATTCTCAGGCATTTATTTGCTAAGTACACAGTTTTTTTATTCCCGAAACCTGACCTATAAGCCTCAATATGAGGCTCCAATTACCGCATTTTAAACCTTAAAGACCTTTGTCTTGAGTTTTATTTTTGTTGAAAAACAATTAATAATCCTGTTGAATTGAAGCTTTTAATAAAATCAACCTTTGTGGCTGCAAACACAAAAGGCCTGATTGTTAAAATTTATTATTGGCTTCTTACATATAACTCTGGTCGTATGACCGGGCCACACACTAATATTTTCTACAAAGTAATTATTTCCAATCTGCGAAATAATACACTTAATCGATATTATAATAGTCGTATGTGTCCCTGTCACCTGATCAGTAAATTCACAAACCGAACTGTTAAAAACGATTATGAAAAGGATTATTACCCACTTGTGTTTGATTTTTCTCTGCCTTCAACTCAACGCCCAAACGCCCTCACTTGTTCCTTACACAGCAATGGATACGGTACCTCCGTACCAAGACTATTTTCTCTTTGGCTCTAACCTTGGATACTATTCTCCTTGGGATGATAAACAACTAGCCGATATCGCTGCAGGTGACAAAACCAAAGGCATTCCTGGTGTAGGAGTTAACTCGCTACGTCCGACTTTACCTCACATATTTTTAGAACGTTGGGGACTTGATAACAAGATTGATGAATTTGAACATTATACCAATCTAGGTATTATTAACAATACTGTTTTTATTGGTTATCCTTCTGACGAGCAAAGAGATTGGACAGAGTATTGTCCAGATGACCCTTCGCAAGTTTTTAAAAGACTTTACCGAGATATTTGGGATAATGGTGAAAATGGAACACCAATCAACGACGAAAATTATTATGCCGTATATCTATGGGAAATGGTCAACCTTTATAAAGATCATGTAAAATTTTGGGAAGTTTGGAATGAACCAGATCTCGCTGAATCAGATCTTGCTTGGAGACAGCCAGGTGATCCAGAAGGTAGCTGGTGGGATACTAATCCTCAACCTTGTGAATTTAAACTTCATGCACCGATTTTTTCTTATATCCGAATGTTACGTATCAGCTATGAAGTGATCAAATACATCGATCCGGATGCCTACATTGCAGTAGGTGGATTGGGTTATCCAAGTTTTTTAGATGCGATCATGCGGAATACTGATAATCCAAACGGTGGCGGAGTAAACCCTGACTATCCTCATCACGGAGGTGCTTACTTTGATGTGATGAGTTTTCACTCTTACCCACACATTGATGGAAGCTTACGCGACTGGAATAACGACCTTGGAGACTTCGACTATACAAGACATTCTGATGCTGCCGTAGATGGCCTGATTGCTAAAAAACATGAATTTGAAGCAGTTCTCCACAATTATGGATTTGATGGTCGAAATATGCCAGAAAAGGTATTTATTACTACCGAAACAAATATTCCTAGCAAAGAATTCGATGAATACATTGGTAGCAAAAAAGCACAGCGCAATTATCTTATCAAAAGTGTTGTCGCTGCTCAGCAAAATAACATTCAGCAACTTTGTATTTATGATCTAGGAGAAAAAGAACTAGAGTCAGAAGCCAGAGGATCTTTTGATATGATGGGACTATACAAAAGTCTAGAAGATTTCGGTCCTTATCAACAAAAAGAAACAGATGGTGGTATTGCTTATAAGACAACTTCTGATCTACTTAAATTCCTACGATATGATTCTACTAGAACCAATACTTTAGCATTACCGGAAGGTGCAAGAGGTGCTGCTTTTAAAGATCCATTCACCGATAAATACACTTATGTTTTATGGGCTGAAACTAAGAATGATCGTAGCGAATGGGTAGAAGAAGTTCCATTCTTATTTCCTGAATCATTAGGACATGATGAAATACAAGTATTTGAATGGGATTATTCTCGCTCTGAGGAAATTCATACCCTTCACGCTACTAGTAGTATAGCACTTGGTGCTTCACCGATTTTCATCAAACCTAGTACACAAGTTGTCTTACCTGTCGAATTAATCGCTTTTCGTGGCTACCGCGATAACGCCGATGTGGTCTTAGAATGGGTAACCGAGTCAGAAGAAAATAATGACCACTTTATTGTCGAACACAGTATTGACGCGAGAGATTTTGAGGATATTGGTTCACTGCCTGGAGCTGGAACTACTACTGAAACTCAGTACTATACTTTAAAACATCATAGAGCAATCCGTGGAAATAATTATTACCGCCTCAAGCAAGTAGATACCGATGGAAGCTTTGAATATAGTGAAGTAATTGTAGTAAATATTCAGTCTACTGATTTATTTACTGTTCGTCCTACTCAAGCAGACGACGAGATTCATGTAGAGTTTTATGACTTTTATGATAGAGATATTGAACTCACTATTTTTGATGTCCTCGGTCGGGTTCGAATGGATGAAATATTGCCTGCTGGACGAAACGCACTTTCTCTTGATGTTAAAAGTTTAGACGCAGGTCATTACTTTATCAGAATGAAAGTCCAAGGTGAAGATTACTTCACCCGAAGATTTTTAAAAGTAGAATTATAAATTACTGCTTATTTAAAAGCTATTTTTTAGTTAATGGTTATCGAAAATCCCTGTGTGAATTGATCATACAGGGATTTTTATTTTTACAAAATGAGAACTTGTCTAAACTTTCATTAATTGACTGTAATTAGCAAATTTTGAGAAACGCTAAGATAGATCGCATACTACTGGACAGATCATTCTTTCTCTTTTCATCCCTTGAGGGAATATTCGTATTTTTGTTTATAAAATATTTCCAATATGAACCGTCAAATTATCCTTCTACTAAGTATGTTATGCTTGCCATTTATCAACCAAGCACAGATACATACTCCGCTTTTTCCTAATCTGGAAGGGGACGAATTGCTAGACGCTATTCAAGAAAACTATTTGACTAATACGGTATTAACTTATGGGATGGCCCGCGATACCATGTTTTCTAAAATCTATAATATCAACAATAATCTAACCTGCGTTTATAGTGGTCACCAGATTTTTCTTGATCCCACAGAAGATCCTACAGAAGCAGCTTTTATGGGCGGTGCCAATAATGGGATCAATACAGAACATACTTATCCTCGATCTAAAGGAGCCGAAAATGGAAACGCGCTTAGCGATATGCACCATCTTTTTCCTACCCGTACGCCCGTCAATTCTGCTCGTGGCAGTTTTCCTTTTGCAGACATTAATGATAATAGTACGGATGATTGGTGGCGAAATAATTCTTCTCAAAGTAGTATTCCTTCATCAAATATCATTGATGAATTTAGTGAATCTAGAAATGGTAGTTTTGAACCACGTGAAGACCATAAAGGAAATGTAGCGCGTGCCGTTTTTTATTTTTATACGATGTATCGCAATCAAGCTAATAACGCTGATCCTAGTTTTTTTGAAATACAACGAGCCACCTTATTAAGATGGCACCAAGAAGATCCAGTAGACGAAACAGAATATGATCGTACTTTTCAGATTGCCGATTATCAGGACGACAAACCCAATCCTTTTATCCTAGATACTTTATTGGCTTATCGAATTTATTGTACTAATAATTTGGGCGTTTGTGATTTCGCTGTTCCAACTTCAAACATCGACTTACCTGGTTTTTCTTTAGGACAAAGTCAACCCAATCCAACTACGAGTGTTACACAAATTCCTTATACGCTTGGTACCTCCGCAAATGTTCAATTACGCGTTTATGACTTGTTAGGAAATTTGATAAAGGTCATTATAAATGATGCTACCCAAATAGCGGGTGATTATGAAGTAGGAGTAGAATTACAGCAAGCAGGTGTTTATTTTTATGAATTAGCGGTTAGAACCGATAATGGAAATCAGCGATTTAGTCGGCGGTTGGTGGTGGGTCGATGATAGAAATTATTTTCCCTATCACATAAATCTACTGTTACTACCAAGCCAAAATTATACATGTACAAGCAAATTATTTTTCTAATATTATTAAGCGCTCAATTTTCATTTGCACAAGAAAAGAAAACAGTAGATTTTAAAAAAGACTTTCAATATCATATCCGTGCGGCTACAGATGAGATAACCATCGATGGACAACTCAACGAGTCGACTTGGAATTCAGCAGAAGTAGGTGGTGATTTTTGGCAAAAAATACCTTATTTCGCGGAAGGGGCTGATCCTAGAACAGAAATTAGACTCGCCTATGATGACAAATATCTTTATGTCGCTACCAAATCTTATCAATCAGAACCTTTAACGATTACCACCCTTAAAAGAGATGTTTACTGGGACAATGATGGAATCGCTATCATCCTCGATCCACTCAACACCAAAACCAATGCTGTCCTTTTCGGGACCTCTGCCATCGGTGTTCAATATGATGCGACCAATTCGCCTAATTCTTCCACTAATTCTGATTGGAGTAATAAATGGTATGTCGAAACCCACGTCACTGACGAATATTGGTCTGCAGAATTTGCGATTCCTTTTAAGATTCTTAGATATGATCCTAGCCTCCAAGAATGGGGAATGAATTTCGTTCGAAATATTAAATACTGCAATCAATTTCATAATTGGACGGCCGTTCCTGAAGGTTTTTTTCCACCTAATCCTGCTTTCGCTGGAGCATTGATTTGGGATACACCTCCTACCAAGAAAAAAGGCAATTTTAATCTAATACCTTATGTTAGTTCCGCCGTCAATAAAAATAAAGATGAACCCACTCAGTTCGATTATAGCTTAGGACTGGATGCCAAAGTTGCGCTTACTTCTACTCTAAATCTTGACCTGACTTTCAACCCTGATTTTTCACAGGTGGAAGTAGATGAACTAGTGACTAACTTGACTAGATTTGATATCTCTCTTCCCGAAAAAAGAACTTTCTTTTTAGAAAATGCAGATGTATTTGCAGACTTTGGTACCGGTTCGGTTCGCCCTTTCTTTTCTAGAAGAATCGGTCTAAATGCTGATTTAGAAACCGTTCCTATTTTGTATGGTGCCAGAGCTACCGGTAATATTGATAAAAATAATAGAATTGGTGTTATGAATATTCATAGCCGATCGTCTGCTAATTCATTTGCTCAAAATCAATCTGCAGTTTCTTATAAAAGACAATTTGGTCGATCACATATCCAAGGGCTTTTTCTTAATAGACAAGCTTATGACAATACAGAATCTGTCGAAGATGATTATGGAAGAAATATAAGTGTAGAAGGTCTTTATCAATCTAATAATGGAGAATTAAACGTTTGGGGAGGCGCACATGGTTCGATAAAAGCGGGGTTTAATGATAAGAATATGGTTTACCATGCGGGAGGAAGATATAGAAATGCTAATTGGACTTTTGAGAATGAAGTGGTTATGTTTCAAGAAAATTATTTTGCAGATATTGGCTTTACAGCCCGGGTTAATAATTTTGATGCAGCGCGAGATACCATCATTCGAGCAGGATTCAATTCTGAATTTGCTTATATAGAATATCAAAAAAGACCGAGATCAGGTAATATTATTAGACATCAGATTGATATTGAAAACAACACCATCCTTAATTCAGATTGGAGTTTTAATGAAACCACCACAAATCTGCATTATGCTATGACGTTTAAGAATACTGCTCGATTTGAGGGAGAAATTTCCTATAATGATATCTCCTTACTTTTTCCATTTAGTTTTACAGATGATACGCCTTTTCCAATAGATAGATATAAAAACTTTAGCGGCGAACTATCTTTTCAATCAGATGAAAGAAAAGATTTTTCCTTCGATGGTTCTGCAAAAACAGGTGGGTTTTATAATGGGCGATTGACGTCTTTTGATGTTGGTGTCAATTATAGAATTCAACCTTGGGGAAATTTTTCAGTTGGTTATCAATGGAACGACCTAAGTTTTCCTGATCCTTTTGGACAATCAAAAATCACCGCACTAGTTTCTAAAATAGAAATAGGATTTAATAAAAACCTCTTGTGGACTACACTTTTTCAATATGTAGATCAATCTGATTTTATGGGAATTAATAGCCGATTACAGTGGAGGTTCTCTCCTATGTCAGATATCTTTTTAGTCTATGTAGACAATTATGATGTTGGTAGGCTTTCGCCAAACAGTAGTCGATCTTTATTCTCTAATAATCGAGCAGTTATTCTGAAAGTTAATTATTGGTATTGAAGCTATTTAAGAATTGTCTATTATATGACTTAAAGCAGAAAATATTATCGTCTTTCTGACAAAAATGTTTTTCCCAAGGCTAATCGAACACATTCTATAATAGATAATGAGCAAAATGTTATATCTTGAAAATCCTAAGAACCGCATACTGAAGTTAGACTTATCACCTTTTGTATATTTTTTAAGTAACATTTTTTATAGAAAATTATCAAGATGAATAAATTATTATTTTCCACCCTATTATTATTTTCTTTTACTTTCCTTATTACTTCTTGTGATAATGACGATGAACCTGAAATAATTAATTTTGACTATAATGCACAGATCAACTCTCCAAGTACCGCTGATAAGCGTGTAGGAGAATCAATTCATATCCATGTTGATTTTGAAAGTCAGACAGAAAAAACGGTACACCACGTAAATGTCAAAATTTACAATAAAGCAGATCCAACGCAAGTAATTTACGACGCACCTGGTGATGCACACGTTCATGAAGAGGATGGATTATTTGATTACCATGATGACTTTCCTCTAACTGCTGAAAAAGGAGTTGCTGCACATACCGATTGGATTTTGGAAGCAAAAGTTTGGGCACATGAAGCTGGACTAGCAGAAACAGTAGAGTCTATTGAATTTCACGTTCATCCTGAATAATCCAGCCTGTTGGCTATTGGCCAGTTAGCTAGTTGGCTCCCTTGATCGCGGATGCCCTTCGGGCATTTTATCGCGAATTAAACGGGACTAATAAACTAACAAAAAGCAAGTAAAAAAGGGTTGTCAACATCATGTTGACAACCCTTTTTTCAACCTATAATATACTCTTGTAACTCATCACTAAAAAGATCAAATTAGAAGAGCAGCTAACTAGCTAACAGGCCAATAGCTATTTAGCCATTCATAGAAGTTAAGAACTCTTCATTCGTTTGCGTATGTAGCATATGCTTACGTAAGAATTCCATCGCTTCGTCTGGCTTCATATCTGCTAAGTGCTTACGAAGGATGAACATTCGCTGTAAAGTTTCCTTATCAAATAGCAAGTCTTCTCGACGAGTACTGGATTTGGTAAGGTCGATAGCAGGGTAGAGACGTTTGTTGGCCAAAGAACGATCCAACTGTAACTCCATGTTACCTGTACCTTTAAATTCTTCGAAGATTACTTGATCCATCTTAGAACCTGTATCAATCAAGGCAGTTGCTAAAATAGTTAGTGAACCACCTTTTTCAACGTTACGTGCTGCACCAAAGAATTTTTTCGGCTTGTGTAAAGCATTTGCTTCTACACCACCTGATAATACTTTTCCGCTAGCAGGTGCTACGGTGTTATAAGCTCGTGCCAATCGTGTAATCGAATCGAGTAGGATTACTACATCGTGACCACATTCTACCAAACGTTTGGCTTTTTCTAAGACAATGTTTGCCACTCTTACGTGGTTATCTGCTGGCTCATCAAACGTCGAAGCGACCACTTCTGCATCTACGTGACGTTTCATATCCGTTACTTCTTCTGGACGTTCATCAACTAGTAAAACTAGTAAATAACATTCAGGATGATTTTTTGCAATTGCGTTGGCAACATCTTTTAATAAGAAAGTTTTACCTGTCTTAGGTTGTGCCACGATCAAACCACGTTGTCCTTTTCCGATTGGAGAAAACAAATCAATCATTCGCTCTCCGTAATCTTTTCCATTTCCAGTTTTATCCGTTAATTGAAATTTCTCATTAGGAAATAATGGCGTTAAATAATCGAAAGGAACTCGATCTCTTACCTGTTGTGGTTCCAAACCATTGATGTTAGAAACTCTTAATAAGGCAAAATATTTTTCTCCTTCTTTTGGTGGGCGAATCGCACCTTTGACAGTATCTCCGGTTCTCAAACCAAATAATTTAATCTGGCTTGGAGAAACATAAATATCATCAGGAGAAGTCAAGTAATTATAGTCAGAAGAACGTAAGAAACCATAACCATCAGGCATCATTTCTAAAATTCCTTCTCCTTCTATAATACCATCTAATTCAATATTAAATTTATCCGGATCTGGTGCTGCAGGTGCTTCACGACTGTCTCTACGATCTCGATCATCCCGATCATCTCGGCTACGACTATCACGGCGATCATCTCTACGATCATCACGGCGGTTATCGCGGCGATCGTCTCTACGATCATCCCGACTGTCACGGCGATCATCTCTACGATCGTCCCGGCGATCGCGGTCATCGCGGCGATCGTCTCTACGATCATCACGGCTATCGCGACGGTCATCCCGACTATCTCTACGGTCTCGATCATCCCGATCATCTCGGCTACGACTATCACGGCGATCATCTCTACGATCATCACGGCGGTTATCGCGGCGATCATCACGACTATCGCGATCAGCAGAACGACGGGTAGTTGTTTTACGATCACCATTACTTCGGCTAGATGTTTTTTCGCTTTGCTCATCTTCCTCAGACTTTGTCGTCTTAGAAACAGGCTTGGAACGTTTTTCTTCTTTCTCCTTTTTACCACTATCTTCTTTACCTACCGCTTGTTCGTCAAGGATTTTATAGATTAGCTCTTTTTTTGTCAATTTCTTATACCCTTTTAGCTCTAGTTCTTCCGCTAGATTTTTAAGTTCAGGTACCAGCATATCATTTAGCTGCAAAATGTCGTACATACAAGTGTTTTTTAAGAAAAAATTTTAGTCAATTATTGTTCGGTTAGTCAAGTCTCGTGTTATTATTATTTTCACGTTATTTGATATAGTATCTTTGATTTGATAAGTTTGTGGAAAAGTTAAGTTGCCTATTAGGCTTTCTAGATTCAATTGGAAATGTTGAATGTGGAACTGTTTATCTGCCTGTAGGTGTTATTTATTTCAATAAAACTTCGATTTTATAAACCTTTAAACCTAATAAGAGGTATAAATAAAGAGGAACTATAAAAAGTGGGAATTAAAGGGAATACTGCTTAAACATGTTTAAGCTTAATAATATTCGGGAATTAATGATGAAAAAGTAAAAAACAGGCGTGATTAACTTTCTTACGGCGTAAAAATACACAATATTTTATAAATCCAAATATTATCTTTGCAAAAAGAAACGATAATTTTTCCACAATGTTTTGCTAAAAGCCATTTTATCACAATTTATAACTAAATATTTTAATGTTAACCATAAAATTTATTAGAGAAAACCAGGAATTACTGGTTGAACGACTACAAGTTCGCAACCTAAAAGCGGAAGAAATACAGGAAAATCTTACAAAGTTGATCACTTTAGACGACGAAAGACGAGATAATCAGACCCAAAGCGATCAAATTTTATCTGAAAATAATAAAGCAGCTAAGTTAATTGGCCAATTTTATAAAGAAGGTAAAAGAGAAGAAGCAGAAGTGCTCAAAAACGAGGTAGCAGGACGAAAAGATAAAATTAACAGATTACAAGAGCGCCAAACGTCCGTCCAGCAAGAAATGCAAACCTTGCTGCTCAATCTTCCTAATATCCCTCATCCCTCTGTTCCAGCAGGTAACACGGATGATGATAATGAACTTTTTAAGCCTTGTCCTACGGCTTTACCCGTTTTACCGGATAATGCGGTACCACACTGGGATTTGGTTCAAAAATATAATCTAATCGACTTTGAATTGGGTGTAAAAATTACGGGTGCTGGATTTCCACTTTTTAGAGGAAAAGGTGCCCGACTCGAACGAGCCCTTATCAATATGTTCTTAGATGAAGCTGCTGATGCTGGTTTTGAAGAAATTGTTCCTCCCTTGATGGTAAATGAGGCTAGTGCTAGAGCTACTGGGCAATTACCAGATAAAGAAGGACAGATGTATTATATGGAAAAAGACGATTTATACCTTATTCCAACTGCCGAAGTACCCATTACTAATATTTATCGTGATGTAATTTTAGATGAAAAGGATTTTCCTATCAAACTTACAGGATATACCCCTTGTTTCCGACGAGAAGCAGGTGCACACGGAAAAGATGTTAGAGGACTTAATCGAGTACATCAGTTTGACAAAGTAGAAATTGTGCAAATTGAGCACCCTGAAAAATCTTATGATACTTTAATGGAAATGCTTAATCATGTGGAAGGATTACTCCAAAAACTAGAACTTCCTTACCGGATTTTACGTTTATGTGGAGGTGATTTAGGGTTTACTTCTGCTTTAACTTTCGATTTTGAAGTATATAGTGCTGCTCAAAAAAGATGGTTAGAAGTTAGTTCTGTTTCTAATTTTGAGACTTTCCAGTCTAATCGCTTAAAATTACGCTACCGAGACGAAAACAAAAAAATGCAACTTGCACATACGCTTAATGGTAGCGCACTAGCACTGGCGCGAATTGTGGCGGCTTTATTAGAAAATAATCAAACCGACGAAGGCATTAAAATACCAGAAGCTTTGCAGAAATATACTGGTTTTGCGATGATCAGCTAAATTTTAGTTAAAAAAAATAACACATCAAATATGTGACTTAATAGCTGATTTATGGTCAGATTATATAGGGGATATTAGTTAATATTAATTTTCCAATGTGTTTAGGGAAAATTTTCCACAACTACGTTTTTTAAAAAAATAAAAAGATCGCTTATGAATATGGATTATATGATTTATTACGCTATTGCTGGTATTATGACCATGATTGGTGCCGCAGTAAGTGGGCGTTTAAAATCAAAATTTGCTCAATACAGCAAAGTTCCTTTAAGTAAAGGACAAAGTGGAAAAGATATTGCTGCCGAAATGCTAGCGTATTATGGCATCAGTGATGTAAAAATTGTTCGAGGCCAAGGAACTTTAACTGATCACTACAATCCAGTGACAAAAACAGTTTCTTTAAGCCCAGATGTACATGATGGCCGACACGTAGCAGCAGCAGCGGTAGCCGCACATGAGTGTGGACACGCTGTTCAGCACGCTGAAGCTTACTCGTTTTTGACGATGCGCTCTAAGCTAGTCCCTATGGTAAAAGTAGCTTCAATTGCCCAAGGATATGGATTAATGATCGCGTTAATGATGGCGGGTTCAATTCCTCAACTATTACTTGCAGTGATCGTTGCTTTTGCTGTAACTAGCTTGTTTGCTTTTATCACACTTCCAGTTGAATTTGATGCAAGTAAACGTGCATTAGTTTGGCTCGATGAAAGTGGAGCAACGGCTGGAGCGGAACAAGAAGGTGCTAAAGATGCCTTATGGTGGGCGGCGATGACTTATGTTTCTGCTGCTATGTCTTCACTAGTAATTCTTGTATACTTGCTTTTCCGTTACGCAGGTACTAGACGATAAAATATTTCCTTTGGGAGTTCTTAAATAGAATCATTTTCAGAGGTTATTAAAAAGCCCTAAAAACTGAATTACCAGTTTTTAGGGTTTTATTTTGATCCTCGCCGATTTTAATATAACTTAGCATTCCCAAAATTGAAAAAAAATATTAGAATAATTTTATTAGACTTTATTTTAATGTAAATAGTGGTACATTAGGAATGCTTTTTGCAAAGCCAATGACTACTAACACGAAGGAAATATTCAATTTTATAGCCTCTAAAATACTATGAGTACAAAGAAAAAACGATTCGTCTTTACGGAATTTAAGACCCTGCAACACACTAGTTTTGAAAAGCTCGAAAAAGTTTGTGATAAACTTTTCGTTCTAATTAGACCAGAAGAACAACAAATTCCTTTTCCATTAGTTTTAGCCATGCAACGAATGGGAAAAAATGCAAAATGGGTCATGGCCAAATCTACGAATGCTGGTTCTCTCGAATTTCACCTTTCTTTTTTATTAGGAAAATTAGATGAAAAACTCGACGAAGAAATCGAATTCGCTATCTTATCTGGTTCTACCAATTTAGATACTGTTATTGATTTTATCAACCAAAGCGGAAGAAGTTGCCTTAGAGTAACCGTCGAAGAGACAGAAGCAGAATACGAAACAGAAGAAATAGAAGGAAATAGTTATCTGATTAATGAAGAAGTAGAATACGAAACAGAAACTGATCTGCAGATTGATCTTAGTGAACCTTCTAGCAGTAAAACAAAAGAAATAAATACGCAGACCACAAACCTGTCTACTACTACTTCTAATGTTATTAATAAACAAGATATTGAAACTAAAGCATTAGAAACGGTACAACGATTACAGTACACTGGGAATCGGCCTGCTGAAGTAATTTTATTAAGAGATTATATTGCGCTATTCCATCAAGGAATTGAAGACGACGACGGACAAGCAGACCAAATTATTAATAAATTGGTCGAAAACAAGCAAATTGAAGTCCGCAAAGGAATTATTAAATACAATTTTTAAATCATAACTATTATGCACGAAGAAGTAATAGCAACTATCAAAAAGGCAGAAAAAGGAATGCACGAAACAGTCGAACATCTCGAAAACGAGTTGCTCAAGGTTCGTGCAGGTAAAGCTTCGCCTTCCATGTTAAACGGTCTAATGGTCGATTATTATGGATCGCCAACACCACTTAATCAAGTGGCAAATATCATTCTTTCTGATTCTAGAACCATCAGCATTCAACCGTGGGAAAAACCCATGATCGGCCCAATTGAGAAATCTATCTTTGAAGCTAATCTAGGAATTACGCCTCAAAACAACGGAGAAATGGTGATTCTAAATATTCCACCGTTAACGGAGGAACGAAGAAAAGATCTAGTTAAAAAATCCAAATCTTTGGGAGAAGAAGCAAAAGTTTCTATTCGTAATAACCGTCAAAAAGCAATGGACTTTATCAAACGGTCCGTAAAAGATGGATATCCTGAAGATCAGGGTAAACGAAAAGAAAGTGAGGTGCAAGAAGAAGTAGAAAAATTCAACGCTAAGATCGCTAAGATGATCGAATCAAAAGAAAAAGATATCATGACGATATAAGAATATTTAGTCTTTATTTAGACTTAGTATTCATTTCAAATATTTTTAAAGAAGGACCGGTTCTCACGTAGAGTCGGTCTTTTTCTATACGTACCAATTGCTCAGAATCTAGTGGCAATCCTAAATCCATCGAACGAGTTTGAAGCGATTTTAAATTAAAGACATGGATTTGGCCATCCTGCCAATAAATCAATTGTTCATCAATCACCTGAAATTGAGTGAGACCTTTGACATCAACCGTTTTGGTATAATTACCAAATAAATCAAAAAGTAGAATTCCAACCTCTGGATCATTGACGTACAATATATTGCTTCGCTCTAGAATGAAATTGGGAGCTAATGTTTTTCCCAACACTAGATTAATATTATTACTCTCTTCTATTACTTTTCCATTACGATCTATCTTCTTTAAAATAAATCTTATATCATCATAAAGCCATAGATTATTATCACTAGAAATCCCCACTGCTTGCACATCAATTACATCCAAATCAAATAAATCAAAAGCACCTGTTTCGCTCAGTGTCCTATCCAATAAAATTACCCTTCTAAAATCTGGATAAAACAATAATAAATTAAACGGATCGGTGGCGTCAATAAAGGTGAGATTACCTAACGTATTATTATTATAACGAAATTGGATCTGCCCCGTTGGTGTATATTTAACTACTTCATTGGTATTTGTTACGGTATAAACATTCCGTAATTGATCCGTAGTAAACACCGGTGAAGTGATTTCTAAGGTATGTAGTAACGAATAATTCAACGGCTTATCTGATTGCCCCACCACCAAAAATGGCAGTAAGCACAAAATCCAAAACCCCACTATTTTATACTTTAATAATTTTTCCATGATCATTTTCAAAAAATTTAATGGTAAATTCTTTTCCATCAAATACGCCATAAGAGCAAGTATGCAACCATTCTCCTAGGTTTATATAACGTCCTGATTGCTGATTTAGCGTACAATCGATGGTCAAATGTCGATGTCCAAAAATAAAATAATCAATCGCAGGGTCCGCCTTATAGGTATTGGCAAAAATAGCCAACCATTCCTTCTCTGGCCCTTGAAAAGCAGGAATTCCATGCTCCATCTCTCGACTTTTACCGGAAGAAAACTGCATCAACCAAAGCGCAAAATTAGGGTGAAGTCGCGCATATAACCACTGGCAAAGTGGATTCGATAGTATTTTTTTCAAAAATTTATACCCATGATCTCCTGGGCCTAATCCATCACCATGACCGATAAAAAAGTTTTTAGTCCCAAATTTTCGCGTAATCGGTGCTCGATAGATTGGAATTTCTAATTCTTTTTCAAAATAATCAAACATCCACATATCGTGATTCCCGGTAAAAAAATAAATATCGATCCCTTCATCTCGCAATTCCCGCAATTTTCCAAAAAACCGCAAATACCCTCTCGGTACGACCGTCTTATATTCGAACCAAAAGTCAAAAATATCCCCAACCAAATAAATCGCCGCTGCGTCTACTCGGATCATCTCCAACCAACGAACAATCTGCTTTTCTCTTTCTCGACTGGTTAATTTCCCATCCGAACCTAAATGAAAATCTGAGGCAAAATATATTTTATCTTTATTCATTCTTGTTATTAGCTGGTTGGTCAGTTGGCTGATTAGCTAGTTGGCTTCCATCTATCGTGTAAAAAATCTACATTTTAGGAATTTAACTAGCATTAAAGCTGTTTGTCATATGTTCAAAATTCTTTCACTTAGAACTTAATAAGCACTACCTTTGCTTCTAGAATTTGTTCGTAAACAAAACTCTAAATTAGAAATAATTTATAGAAGTTGTTTAATAACCATAAAGACAAAAAAATGAATTTAGATCTAACTGGAAAAAATGCCCTCGTTTGTGGTGGCAGTAAAGGAATTGGAAAGGCTACGGCCATTGAATTGGCCTTACTTGGTGCCAATGTGACCATCGTTTCTCGTACCGCTGAAACACTCAGTGATGCCGTTAACGAATTAGCCATCGTCGCCGACAAACAAGACCATGATTTTTTGGTAGCTGACTTTACGGATCAAGCGGATTTACGTAAAAAAATCACCGGACTTCTCACCATCAAGCCTATTCATATTCTCATCAACAATACCGGAGGGCCACCATCTGGACCGATTTTGAATGCTTCTCCAGAGGCATTTATAACGGCTTTTAATAATCACTTGATTTGTAATCAGCTATTGGCATCTACCGTGGTTAAAGGAATGATCAAAGAAGAATATGGTAGAATTATCAATATTATTTCGACTTCTGTCAAACAACCAATTACTGGACTCGCGGTCTCAAATACGATCCGTGGTGCCGTAGCTAACTGGTCAAAGACGCTAGCAAATGAATTAGGTCCACATGGAATTACCGTCAATAATTTACTGCCAGGCTCTACTTCTACTGGACGATTAGAGGATATCTTTAATGCTCGGGCCACAAAGAATGGAACAACTCGCGACGAAGAGGCTGCCAAAATGAAGAAGACTGTTCCTTTAGGTCGCTTTGCTACCCCTGCTGAAATTGGATCGGCCGTTGCTTTTTTGGCCAGCCCAGCCGCAGCTTATATTTCAGGGACGAACTTGGTAGTGGATGGAGGACGAACGAAATCGCTTTAGGAGGATAATGAATAATGGGTTAATGAATAATGTGGTAATGAATAATTAATAATGCCTGCGATCGTGTAAAGTGAAGAGGAGGAAATAAATTTTATTGATTGGCCTGTTTGCCATTCACTAATTATATTCCAGATACAAAAATTTGGCTCCTTATTTAAAATTACTGGCTCATTTTCTCAGCTGTAAAACTTAAAAAAATCAATCAGTTAACTAACATTTTTTTACACTTAGCAAATTTTGCAAACTTGATTCTTAATAAAACGATCGCAGGCATTATTCATTAAAAAATTATTAATTCTTCATTATTCATCAAAAACATGAAATTAGAACATATCGGAATTGCCGTCAAAGACCTAGAAGCCGCCAATGACTTATACGCACTCCTAATCGGTAAAAAACATTATAAAATTGAGACGGTTGAATCAGAACAAGTCAATACTTCTTTTTTTAAAACTGGATCTTCTAAAATAGAATTGTTAGAAGCGACTGGGCCAGAAAGTGCGATTGCTCGGCATATCGAAAAGAGGGGAGAAGGTATCCACCATATCGCATTTGAAGTCAAAGATATTTATGCAGAGATGGAGCGATTAAAAAAAGAAGGTTTTCGATTACTTAATGAAAAACCTAAACGCGGCGCGGATAATAAACTCGTCTGTTTCATCCATCCTAAATCTGCCAATAGTGTCCTAGTTGAACTCTGCCAACGAATCGTTGAATAATGGAACTTCATCATTATTTAATTGCCATCATCGGTGGTGGCATTGCTGGTGTTATTAATACACTTGCGGGCAACGGATCTGCTATTACGTTAACCATTTTGACAGAGGTCTTAGGTCTTCCGCCCAATCTTGCTAATGGGACCAATCGCGTGGGCATATTCACTCAAACGGCAGCAGGTAGTTGGATTTTTTATAAAAACGGAAAACTCGATTTGAATCGAAGTTGGGTCTATGGTATTCCTACGATTATTGGAGCTATCTTTGGTGTCTTGGTCGCAGTCTGGGTGAGCAATGAGCAATTTAAACAGGTTTTTAGTTTTATGATGGTGGCGATGTTTTTAGTCATCCTCGTCAAACCCAAACGTTGGCTTCGCGAAACAGACCTGACCGTCAAACGCAATTATTGGTTGATTATTCCCGCTTTTTTAGCACTTGGTTTTTATGGTGGTTTTATCCAAATGGGAATGGGTATTTTCTTTTTAGCGGTCATGGTACTTGGCGCTCGACATAGCATGACGGATGCAAACGCGCTCAAAAGTTTCGTCATTATGGCGTATACCATTTTCGTCATTGCCATCTTTCAATGGAAAGGATTGATCGACTGGAAGATGGGCGCACTGATGGCCGTAGGACAAACGACGGGTGGCTGGTGGGCCGCCACTTTTGCTTCCAATTATAAACATGCGAACTTATGGGCATATCGCTTGTTAGTAGTTATTGTCACTTTTGCCATCAT
>JALZUU010000458.1 GCA_023300665.1 Saprospiraceae bacterium
CACTAAATTTTCTGATAAAATATATTCGTTAGCCGGTGCTAGTTCTCCTGTCTCGCTATCCTTTAATGGAATTAAACGTTCATACCATTTCTTTCGATACCAGACTCCTTGCACATTATATTCATAATTTTTGGCGGTAAAAAGTGTTTTATAAAAATCTATAATCGGTGTCAGATTGGGTCCAAAAATGCCGAATTGAGCGCCATTACCAGCATCATTAGCAGATAGAAATAAGGCCAATTTTGATTGCCAAAAATCTGCTTCCCAAATTTTCAAGCCTTCTCGAATTTCTTCTTTAGCTGGCTCCATATCCATCTTTATTAATGCCAAAGACAATTCTGATTTTTCAATCCGAGCTTTTAGTTGTAGAAAAATTTCTTTGAGTTTATAGAGTTCCGTATAGGTTTTCGTTTGTTCAGGATTTTTCCAAAACTTTTCTTTCATCCGTTTTTTCATTCCCTCCAATTGCTCAATCCGAGCCAACAGGTGTATATAGACTCGACCGCCTATAAGTCGATATATTTTTCTTCGCAAGTCGCTGGCAAAATCAGCATCATTGATTTTATTTAATTCTTCTAACCATAAATCAAAAGCCATTTCATCACTTTCAATCTCAAAATGAATCCCTCGTTCTTGATCCGCAGATAAACGCGCAACTGTTTGATTCGCAAAATCGAATATATTGATTTCTCTACTCAACGGAATGATTAATTCTTCTCGAATTGCACGTTGCAAATAACGGGCACCATATCGTCGATCATATCCTCTGATGCCTAAAAAATCAAAAACAGAATCGTCAAGATCAATGGTTAGATTTCTAAACTTTATTCCTTCTCGTTCTTTTAATTTTGTAATTTCTCTTTTAACGATTCGAGCAATCGTAGCTTGTGACAATGGACTAAAAGGAGTGATTCGATCAATTCTGTTATATAATTCAGGTCGAAAATTTTGTTGAACCGCAAACTCAAAATGCTGCGCGATTTCACTAGCATCAATACTTGACTTCCAACTAATGCGATTGTCTTGCAAATTGGCCGCGCCAATATTAGAAGTCATAATAATTATAGTACTACAAAAATTAACCATCTTTCCCTGACTATCTGTCAATCTTCCTTCATCTAATATTTGTAATAATAAATCTTGAAATCCGCGATCTGCTTTTTCTATTTCATCAAAAAGTAAAACAGAGAAAGGCTCTCGTCGTACCGCCGAGGTCAACAATCCATCAGAAAAAAACGAAGATCCTAATAATCGAGCAACCGCCATCGGATGCGCATATTCACTCATATCAAAACGAATCATCCGATCTTCATTTCCAAACATAAATTTACTAAGCACTTTTGCTAACTCTGTTTTTCCGACTCCAGTTGGTCCAACAAATAAATAAGACGCAATTGGCTTACCACTAAAACTCAAATTCGTTTTGACGGTTGCCAACATATTAAGGACGTTATCCACCGCTAACGCTTGTCCAGAAACTTCTTGATTAAAATCGTTTTTTATTTTTTTAAGTGGTAATGGAATTTCTGGATCAATCATAAACAATGGCAATCCAGATTCTTGTGAAAAACGTCGAATTACTGCAGCACGGGTAATTTTATCCACCGCTTCTCCTTCTATTTGACTATCCAATAAAAGGGATTCTAAAAATCGAATAGGACGACCAGGCATTCCTGAGTAAGGTGAAAAACGACGACTCAAACGGATGATCTCTTCAATGGCAGATCGCTCAATTTTTAGCTTTTGACGTTTGGCAATAGACTGTACTTTACCAATAATTATTTTTTCTAAACTTTTGGTCGGTTCTTCTAATCGAATGATTTGGAATAAAGACGAAAAGTTTGGTGATTTAAGTTCGATACGACTTAATTCCTCGGGTGTACATTCTGTTAGGATAGAAATTTTTCCTTGACCAAGATAAGTTTGCAGTGCATCCGCCATACTGGTTTCACTCCCTTCATACTGCCCTACTTCGAATAGTTCGGTAAGGTTTTGAATAAATAAAAAATCATCGGTATGGATCAATTGCTGACAGAGATAACCAAAATTTTCTTCCCAACCGGTATCTTCCGTTAGCTCACGAACCATCCTTGAAGCGTTGGTTTCCCAGATAGTGGTTGTAGTTTTAGCCATCTGAAATCTCCGTGCTAATTCTAAAATCAAGGCAGACTTTCCAACGCCTGATTTACCAACGAGTAGAACACTCGAATTAAAATCGTTTTGTACCGCTCGACTAAGATTATCTAGTTCTTTATCACGATGCCAAGTCTCTTGCTCTTTAACAGATAATGGAAAGGCTACTTTTCTTAACCAATTAACTTCTTTAGCGTTTCCAACATTTTCTTGTTCAGCTAAAGAATAAGTATTGTATTGAACGTCTTCTCGGATCAATTCTACTTCTTCGAACCAGATGGTAGAAGCAATTTTTTCAACCGCTTTTAATCTTTTATTTTGAATAAAGGAAAGACGGATCGATTCTTCAAGTTGAATTTCTAGTTCTTCAAATTCAGTAGCCATCGCTTCTACTCCAAGATTCGGGACCACTGCCCAAAATCCATGTGGTGTTTGTTTCCAATAATAAAAAAAGTCGAGTGAGAAATTCGGATAAGCAACCTGATCTTTTGCTTGATCAAATTCTAAAGATATTTCTGCTTTAAAATAATCGGCATAATCGGCCTCATTCACCAAAGCTAAATAGTCCGCTCGATCAATAAATATTTTTTGAAATTTTTCTGCGTATTTACCAGCAAGTATTTCGGGAAAGGTGCCCAACTGTAGTGCATTCAAATCACGTAGCGGTAAAATCAGTTCATTACCGCCGTGGAATCGCAATTTAAAAGCTAGAAAAGGAATCGTAAAAAAGGTGGACATTTTTTAAAAATGAAAGTAGTAGGATTTAGGGAAAGGAACAAATTTTGAGCGTTATTTATTCCATTTCAGAGATCGTACCATCGATCACTCCTTTTATAAACTCTTCAGTGACGCTCAGCACTTCGATAATTAAAGAAATCGGCAGTTCTTTTGCTATCATTTTTTTAACCGCTTGTACTTTTTCATTATGTCTTCCCCGCTCAATTCCCTCTTGAATTCCTTTTTTCTCTCCTTCAAAATAACGCTCATCTATTGCATTCATAATTTTTGATTTTGATTCCTTTGAGGTATCTTTGAGTAAAATGTCTACCTCTTTCCTACTAATATCGTAATTTTTTATCAAGAATTTATCAAAAAAACAAGCATCGTCTTTTGATAAATATCATTATCTACTTCTACCATCTCGTTTTTCTGAAAAACGTATTCGAATAGTTTAGCGTAAGGATGGTGTGTTTTCTTTTTAGTTTTGCTCATACTAATCAATAAAACAATATTTTTTAATTTTTTACAAAAACTGGTGTTTTATTTTAAAATAAAAAATCCGAGCAACAATACGCCACTCGGATTTTTTAATCTTTTATTTTTTCTTA
>JALZUU010000459.1 GCA_023300665.1 Saprospiraceae bacterium
CCAGCAAAAATAGACAACCACATCGCAGTCTTTTCATCTTTGGCAGAAAGAACTCGTTGAAAATAAACTTGCCAAGGAATTCCGCCAAAAATTAAAAGCAGTGCATAGTCCCACCAATTCCAAAAATAATTACCGAGTGCAGCTCGAGAGGGAATAAGCGTAGCTGTAGCGCCAAACTTGGTCTGGTAATTCGCCCAAAGATGGCTTAAATCACCCACCGATGAAAGAGCGGAAGGAACTACGATGAGCAATCCAAAAAACAATAATAACAATTGTAGCACATCCGTAATGGCGACGGCCCATAAACCACCGAGCATCGTATACCCGATAGCGACTAGGGAAGAGAGAATGATTGCGGTCGTATTATCAATACCTAGAACAGTGGCGAAAGTAGTTCCTAATGCGGTGAGAATGGCAGCAGTCCAAAATAATTCTCCCGTCAATGCAGGTAGAAAAAAAAGAGGGACAGAACCTTGGCCAAATTTTTCTCGAATCGGATCAAGCATGGTACGATAGCGCCCCCGACGCATCTTTCGCGCAAAAAATATTCCTCCAATGATCAAGCTAAAAGCATAACCCCAAGGCGCTTGTACCCAAAGTAGTCCATTGCTAGCGGTAGCTTCTGCGGTACCATTAATAAAACCACCTCCGATCCAAGTAGCACTCATGGTAAATATAGCCACGTAAAGCGGAATAGATCTTCCTGCAAGCAAAACTTCTTCGGCATTGTTGACTTTTCGGTAGCGAGTAGCAAAATGACCAAAATAGAAGATGAGGCCATAGAATATCATCATCGAAAAGAAACCCGACCAAGCAACCTCATAACTTGCAAAAAAGTACAAATAGAGCGCTGTCAAAAAGAAAACAGTAAAGAGATAAACTAACGGGTGCTTAAAATTCAAAAGTGTAAGAGGGTTTTAAGTGGCAAGATAATGCTTTGTCTGTAGATATAAAGGGCTATTTTTAAACAACTTCTATTACTCTTTTCAAAAATCTTATCTTTGTGGGCCGAATAACGGATAAATATGGAGCGTTCCTTAAAGTGTGTCTGCTGACTAGTCTTCCTTTGGTAAGACAAGGTACCAGAAGCAAAGTGACACACTTAGTACATCGTGTACTTAGTTGGACCGCTTAGGTAAATAAAAGATGATTATGGAAAGTTTTTTTGTGATCGAAGGATTGGATGGCTCTGGGAAATCTACCCAGTTAGAACTATTGCGTCAATATTTGCGAAAGCATAAACAGCCATTTCAGGATATTCACTTCCCAAAGCTAAATCAAGGATATTTTGGCAATATGATTGCTCAATATCTGAGAGGTGAGTTTGGAGGACTTAATGAAGTTCATCCTCAGCTAGTAGCCTTATTGTTTGCTGCCGATCGCCATGAACACGCTCAAACCTTAAAAAATTGGTTAAATGATGGTCAAATATTGATTGCTGACCGATATGTAAACAGCAATATTGCTTTTCAGTGTGCAAAATTGATGGATGAAGCAGAAAAAACAGCATTAAAGGAATGGATTTTGAATATAGAATATAATTACTACAAAATTCCTCGTCCAAAGGTATCTTTATACCTAGACGTTCCTTTTAAGGCAGTTGAAAAGTCACTGACTAAAGAGCGAGAAGGTGCAGATCGAGATTATCTTAATGGAAAAAAAGATATTCATGAAGCAGATTTAAGTTTTCAGGAGAAAGTAAGAAGGGAATACTTGAAAATGGTGGAAAATCAAGAAGACTTCCATTTAATAAAGTGTACGGATGATCGAGGTGAGTTTTTGCCACCAGACAAAATACATCATAAGATTCTTGAGTTTTTGGGTCTAAAGAATTAACTTTACAGAAATAAATATATAGCAATATTTAATATTATTGTTGATTTATCTTTTGAGCCTTTTAAAAGTTTGTTTAAATACACATTAGATTGATTTGAGAAACGTCAATCTAAAAAAAGCTATTACAACGAAAGAACCATATTTTTTCTTTGTAAACTCAACAATCTTACCTTAAAATATCCCCCTAACCGCTGTAAACTTTATACGCTTATTGAGTTAAAGTTAACGGTAATTTAAGAACATCGAGAGAAAGAATTGCCAAATTTTGCAACGTATTTTCTCCTTGTCGAAAAAGAAGCTGTTTAAAAATTAGGCACTTAGCCTTATTATTTATGAACATTCTTAATCAACTTCGGATAATTAAAACATACTATTTTACAATAAACGCATAATGAATAAAATTAGCCACTTTTTGCGCAATAGCCCAGGCCTGAAAAAATTGGCAAATTTTCTGATTTTCCCAATCAACGATTATCGTCCGAGATGGTGGATTAGGACTTTTGTTAATCCGTTATTCTTTCGTCGGCCTTTTAGCTCTATTGTACGTTGGAGTGCTCGAATGGACCTGCTTCCCAATCATGGATTTAAGATGGGTAGTCGAGCAATGATAGAATCTAATGCGGTTGTAAATAACGTAGTAGGCCCAGTAGAAATTGGTGAAGATTCCCTTATCGGAATCGGCTCAGTGGTGATTGGACCTGCAAAAATAGGACGTGATGTACTATTGGCTCAAAACGTAGTTATTTCTGGCCTTAATCACGGATATAAAGATATTAACGTTACTATTCGAGAACACAGTGTAACTACTCGCGATATTATCATCTCTGACGATGTATGGATTGGTGCCAATGCTGTGATCACCGCTGGTGTAAAAATCGGTACCCATTGTATCGTAGGTGGTGGAGCAGTGGTAACTAAAGATGTTCCTGATTATTGTATTGTATCTGGTAATCCTGCTAAGATTATCAAACGGATCGACGCATCTAAACCTATTTCAGATTATACACCTGCTTCTTAGAGCTTGTCCAAATAATGGAAGTTTAGACAAGCGCTCAATCATTCGCGATTTATCTGCTCTTTATTAGTTTATTCCTTAACGATTGAACATCTTCAATAGATACTATCTAAGTTTCTGCATTTTTTCCTTATTTTTATAGCTAAAAATTAAATGTCAGATCAGTCTGAACAATTATATACCGTTTTACGGAAAAGCTGGTCGGAGAATCAATTTATCCGGCTCACGCTTTCTAAGCAACGCAAAGGTGTCGAAGCCGCCAATCGAGTGACCATTCGTCCGGTAACGATTCGAGGGAAGATGCAACTCTCTTTTGTATCTCAATATTCCACTAAAGATATCACCAAAAATTATCCTTTTGAGGAGGGAGAAAAGCGGATTCAGCAATTATTAGAAACGGCTTATCTCATCGCCAATCTTTTTACCACTGAAAAACAAATGGTTTTGGAAATGCGTCGTAATGGCAAAACAACCTTGCGCGTTCAAGCAAGCAAGATGACCGATGATGCACCTCCTCGTAGCCATGATCGAAAAAAGAAAGACTGGATTGCAGATAAAAGATTTTTGGTTGAATTAGGTATTTTAAATAATAGTGGAAACGTAAAAAAAGACAAAGGCGATAAGTATCGACAGATAAAAAAATTTGTGGAAATTGTAGACGGATTGATTCGACAACAATCCGCTTTAGAGAATAAAGATTCACTTCGAATCGTAGACATGGGTGCTGGAAAAGGCTACCTGACTTTTGCACTCTACGATTATTTTACACATACTTTAGAACGACCAGTAAAAGTAACAGGAGTAGAATTGCGCGAAGGATTAATAAAAAAAGGAAATGCTATTGCCAATTCATTGGGATATAAAGGATTGAACTATGAGTCTGGTTTTATTGAGGAATATGATTTACCAGAAACAGATATTTTATTAGCCTTACATGCTTGTGATACAGCCACGGACGATGCGATCTATAAAGGAATTAATGCCAAAGCGGAGTTGATCATTTGTGCGCCTTGTTGTCATAAACAAATTCGTCGCGCGATTACAAAAAGCGAAGACTTACAACCTATTTTACAGCATGGAATATTATTGGAAAGACAAGCCGAAATAGTCACCGACACGATTCGAGCTTTACTAATGGAACTCCAAGGTTATAAGACCAAAATTTTTGAATTTATATCTACCGAGCATACTGGGAAAAACCTGATGATTGTTGGTCAAAAACATGAACGTCCTGTAGATAGAGAAGCTTTGCTTGAACAGATTAATGCAATTAAAAATCGCTTCGGTATTGATGCTCACTATCTAGAAAGTCTGCTAGATGCTTAAATCACGACACTTTACCTTACCGTAAAATCATTACATGAGTGAAAATTCAACTACTATAGCACGAGAGCAATTTACTTTTTTTCAAAAAACAATGGCGTGGTGTGTTCACTTATTTACGGCCAGCGGTCTGGTAGCAGGTTTTATGGCGATCTTAGCGATCAACGATTTAGCGTGGCGTGGCGCCATGTTGTGGTTGGTCGTCGCGCTAGTGATCGATGGTATTGATGGAACCTTTGCTCGTATCTTTCGAGTCCAAGAAGTATTGCCCGATATGAACGGGAAGACCATGGATTACATCATTGATTTTGCCACCTATGCAATTATTCCTGCCTACTTTTTTCATCAAGCTGGATTGGTCGAAGCTGCCTATAATCTGCCTTGTACCATTGTAATTTTACTGGTGTCTGCTTTGTATTATTCTAAAGAAGGAATGGTATCAGAAGATTATTATTTTATAGGATTTCCGGTGATGTGGAATATGGTCGTCTTTTATTTATTTTTTGTATTTGAACTCTCTTCTATTTGGAATATGTTGGCGGTAATCTTTTTTGCCGTTCTACATTTTGTTCCTATCAAATTTGTCTATCCCAGTCGCGGCAAACATTTTCAACGTCTTACCATTGCCGTCACCACTATTTTGATTATTGATTTTGCTGTCATCTTATGGTACCATCCAGAAAAATATTTTTGGCTTTCACTGGTTGCTATTCTGGCGGCGATTTATTTTGGGGTGTTGGCTATTTATGATACTTGGTGGGTGAAGTAGGTGAGTGATTTTAATAAGGAAATTTATACACGAGGACAGCCTATCAAATTGTAAGATTGATGTAGACAAGTGTCTATCATTTTTCAATAATAAAATAAAAAATTATTTTTAATATAAATATATATTGTTAATTTGCAAACCTAATTAAGACTCATTATTAAAATAATAAAGCATCATAATTATGCATTTTAGATTTTTTATTCTCTTTTTCGTTTCGCTATTTTATATAAATTTAACGGCACAAACCAATCAGCCAGAAGAAGTAATGTTTATTATTACTAATAATGGTGATTCTATTCTTACCTCTAAAATTTTTACTAATAAAACCAATGAGGATCAAGTTACTTTTCGGCTTGATAAACAACGTAGAACTTACAAGGCAAGCGAAATAAAATCTTTTTTTAAAAAAAGTAGAAAATATAGTATTTTCATTAAAACAGAAAATCAACATAAGCTAGTCAAAATATTAGTAAGAGGAACCTATAAATTGGCAAGATCTTATTCTGCCAAAGGAGAAGAAAAATTTTACTTACTGGTAAACAAAGAATGGAAAAACCTAGATCCACATGCTTATAATCTCAATGAATATTTAACCATGCTTTTGCCAGATATAGACCAAGTAATTGGAAATAAAAAAATACATTACGATGCTGGTTCTCTAGGAAAAATTATTGCAAAATACAGTCGACTTAAGGATCCGACTTATAGCATTATTGGAAATCCAATCTATACCAATAAATTTAAATTGGGAGCCTTAGGTTCCGTAGGATTAAGCACCGTTAATGTAGAGGATTTTGGTAATTCGATTGGTTTTAATTTTGGATTGGGTGCAGAAATTTCTTATAGTCGGTTATTCAGTTTGAAATTACAAATGGTTTATGCAAAGAATGATTGGAATGATGGTGTAGAAATCTTAAAATTAAGAATCATTAATTTCACCCCCCTCTTGAGTGTAGAATTCTTCCGTCCTTCTCGCAATTTTGGTTTGTCCGCCGCCATCGGTCCGAATCTTATTTTTGCAATAGAAGATCTAAAATTAGATGAAATAAATGGGAGGTATAGCATAGCTACCGAATTGAATCCAATCAACTTTGGTTATGACTTTCAAGTCGAAGCCTCCCTCGGTAAAAACATTGAATTGTTATTGTCTTACCAAGTTAATCCTAATATAAAAACGCCAGATGGAGGTGTCGTAGGTTCTCCTTCTGCTAAATTTAGAACGAACTCGATTAGAGCTGGAATAATATATTATTTTCTTACTAAGTAAATCATCCTAACTTAGAAATAATTACTGAGGACCTAATATAAACTACTGCATAAAAGTTGGAGTGAGACGATATATAAATTGATAGAGGAGTGGCGCTAACGAAAATTGATGTTGAAATTTTGTTCATTTTGCAATTTTTTTAACATGCTAAAATAAATAAAATATGCAATTTTTATCAAAAATATTTTTTGTATCCTCCTTGTTATTTTTTATTTCCTTTTCTTCTTGTAGTGATGATGGTGAGGGAAATAATGGTGATTGTACAGTTTGTGATGCTGTAGATATTTCAGAAGGTGGCGTAGTCGTACAATTACCAGATCTTAATATTTGTGTAGGCGATGATGATGGATCAGGTGGAACCGTTACACAGGAATTAATTGACGAATTAGTAGATACTTATCTTGCCGTTGGTGGTACTTGTAACTAATTACTGTTTAATGATAAGAGCGTGCATACAGATGAGTTGTATGCACGCTCTTATTGATTTTAAAAAGGAAAAGAAAACTATTGTATAAAAAAATACTACCCATTCCGCTCAATATAAGCCATCGCATAATCCACCTTCTCCGGTCCCATTCTACCATCTAAAGCTGCAATCACATCTTTTCTTTTGATTGGATCAGGTAGATTTTCCATCAATTCCAAAATCTGTTTTAGTTCTGTTTTAGAAATCAATCTTTTTAATTCTACGTCTGCTCCGCTGGCATAAAGATGTGCTAAACGACTACTTACTTCTTCGGTCGTTAATTTTTGTAGCATGGCAATTTCTACAATGGGAAGTCCCCGTTTTAGTAATTGAATCATGGAAGTGGATTGTTCATCCAAGGAAGGTGCTACGTCTGGCCCTTTCCCACCACTTTGTTCTGCTTTATACCGAGCAATCGCGCGCATAAAGATCGGACCATATTGTTCCATTTTGACATCCCCTACACCGCTGATCGCTCGAAAATCAATCTCTGTAACTGGCAGCTCCGCAGACATTTCCTGTAAGGTCGCATCAGAAAAAACAATGTAAGGAGGAATCCCTTTTTTGCGCGCCAAGTCTTTACGCAGTTGTCGTAAGACTTTAAATAAATCATTCTTTGCTCGATTTCTCTTTTTCTCAACTTTGACTTCGCGCTTGTTTTTCTCTCGTCGTTCTTTTACCTCTGCCATTCGTGCTAGCTGGATTTTTTTCTTACCAAATAAAACCTGCTGCGCCTCTTCTGTTAAGCGAAGTACATGGTGATGGTCATACGCTATTTCCAATAAGCCGATATTGATAATCTGCTGAATCAGATATTGCCAATCTCGGCTACTGATGTCTGCGCCAGCACCATAAGTTTTTATTTTATCGTATCCTCTTTCTAGCACCTCTCGCCTTCGAGATCCCCGCAAAATATCAATCAATAAATTCACCCCAATTCGTTCTTTGGCTCTGGCTACTGCTGAGAGTGCTTTTTGTGCAATAATAGTTCCGTCAAAAAGCGCAGGAGGATTTTTACAGATATCGCAGTTTCCACAGTTCTCTCCTAGATTTTCACTAAAATAGTTTAGTAAAATTTTTCTACGACAGATTAATGCTTCTGCATATTGTTGCATTCGATCAAGCTTTGCTAGTTGAATACCTTCCTGTTCACTGACGTTTCTTTCGATGATATCTCGTAAGGTCATTACATCGCTATAAGAATAAAATAGCAAAGTATCTGCTGGTGCGCCGTCTCGGCCAGCACGACCAATTTCTTGGTAATAACCTTCTAGGTTTTTAGGTAAATTATAATGAATAACCCAGCGTACATTTGATTTATCAATTCCCATTCCGAAGGCAATGGTCGCACAAACGATTGGAATTTTATCATTAATAAAATCTGTCTGAACACTGTTTCGTTCTCGGCTGGTCATGCCCGCATGATAATAATCGGCGTGGTATCCAGCACCGGTTAATTTACGAGCCATGGATTCACAACCCTTGCGACTCAAACAATAAATGATTCCAGAGGTATTTCTTCTTTTGCGAATAAACTGAACAATTTGCTCGTAGCGTTTTTGTCCAGGACTTACGGTTAGGCTGAGATTGGGACGATCAAAAGAAGAGATAAAAATGTGTGGATTTTCAAGTCCTAATTGAGTGGTAATATCTCGACGCGTAATTTTATCGGCCGTTGCAGTTAGCGCAATTACAGGGATGTCAGGGAAGGTCTTTTTTAAGAACTTCATCTGTGTATATTCTGGACGAAAATCATGTCCCCAAGAAGAAATACAATGCGCTTCATCAATGGCAAAAAGGTTGACAGCACCTTGTCGTAGAATAGGAAGAAAATTTGGAGAGAGCATCTTTTCGGGAGAAACATAAAGTAACTTGATCTCGCCATGATAGACCTCATTTTCGATAGTCGTTTGTTCAGCAGAGGTTTGAGAACTATTGAGAAAAGCGGCAGCGATCCCGTTGGCTTTTAGTCCTTCTACCTGATCTTTCATTAAAGAAATTAGAGGAGAAACTACCACGGCCATTCCTTCCATGGTGATAGCTGGAATCTGAAAACACATAGACTTTCCACCTCCCGTCGGCATGAGAACTAATGTATCTCTTTTATCATAGACCCCCTGAATAATTTCTTCTTGTCCAGGACGGAAATTATCGTATCCAAAATATTTTTTGAGTGCAGAGCGAGCTTGATCAAGTTGAACGGTAGCCATAGAAGATGTTAATGAGTAAAAGAAAATAGTTTTAGGCTTCCCGAGATTTAAGAGCTTGTTTAAATAGGGAGTTGTTTGCAAATTTAAACAAAATGTATGAAAACACGAAAAAGCTTTGACAAGCGTTAAACTAATCACATAATTCTAAAATAATAGAAAGAAGATGTTCGTAAGGAACAATTTCGAAAGTAGAAATTTGGTTGGCCTCTTCTAGTGGCATGGCTTTTAATTTTTGGAGATCTGGTTCTGCGTATCTTAAAAATCGAATTTGGTGAAATTCGGCAGTAATTAGATGCAGTAGAATTTTGACAAAACAGTTGCTTCGATAATGCTCATTCTTTTTCAAGTAGCGATTAGAATATTGTTTTAAGGCGTTTTGTCGATCAAAGATATAGCTATAATTTTTACGACTCAAGGCGATCAAAACTTGTAGTACAAGAATATCGATATTATATCCTCTTTTGTCTTTTGAAAAAGCAGGCGTTTCATTTAGAAATTTTCCAAGTCTGAAACGAGGTAGCGGATATTCTAAGTTTTTAGGAATTTTACCAATCAAGTTAAGTAGATATAGATAGGCGTGTATAAGCTTGTAAGTCTCTTGAAGACCAATGCCTTGAAATGCTAGCTTCGAATTTTTTAATACAGGATAAAAACTAGGAGGAATTTTAGAATACTGTTCTGTGTAAATTAGATAAATTAATTGATACTGTTTGGAGGTAAACCAATTGATGGATGCTTTGGTAATTAATTGATCGCATTCAAGACCGGCGGCTTTGGCTTCTGGATATTGACTCAATTGGAGATGAGCTGAAAATTTTCGCAACATAAAACTACCGATTTGATTACGTAGATTAAAAGGTTTAGCACGAAGTTTTTGAATAGCAGTATCGCAAGATTTGATTAATTTTTTAGGATCATGAGTGATTTCATATCGAATATTATGGATAAAATAAGCAAATATGGTAAAGCTATGCGTTTCAATTTTTAAGTCTATTTTTTCCAACTGTTTGCTAAATGTTTCTGCTAATAGCATAACCTCTTTAT
>JALZUU010000460.1 GCA_023300665.1 Saprospiraceae bacterium
ATTATCTACTACACCAGGTCCACTAAACGTTCCGCCTACAGGACTGCCTCCATTTAAATTCATTTGTACGCCACCATCAACACATAAATCTGATAACGCTGCAAAACTTACTATTGGTGTCGCGAATACTTCTATCGTATCTGTTGCTAAGTTCGAACAGGATAATGTGCTCGCGACAAGTCTAAAGTCAAATTCTCCACCTAAGGGAAGATTCCAGCTAAGGCCTGAATCTATCGAAGCGATAGCGGTTCCACCACCAACTTTTCTGGACCAACTCCAACTAATTCCTGGTGAGGTATTATTATAAATAGAAATCCAATAGGTTGTTCCAGCAGTTGCACTAAATGAAGGAATAGAAGCATTGTAGCTAAATATATCAAGACCAAAAAGATCAACTCCTGTATCTGCTCTATTTACATTATTTCCAACAGTAACAGTGGTTAACGCCATACCTGGCATTCCTACTCCGTCATTATAAATCACGATTGTAAAGTCATCTGTCGCAGGAGTATTTGAATCACTATAAATACCAGACCATTCAACGTTTATGATATCATGGTTTTCTGTCAAAAAAAAATCATCAGCTGCAATTGCTGTACTAGTTATATCACTTATAACAAAAGTTGTTACCTCATCGAAACCTATATTATCAAATACTTCGACAGAATCTGGCGTTGAATAAAAATAGCTAAGTAAATGTGTTCCTACATCTGCTGAAGCAGGGTCAAAATTGTAAGTACCATCACCATTATCCATTACACCAGGACCGCTGAACGTTCCACCTGCAGGACTTCCTCCACTTAAATTCATTTGTACATCACCATCAACGCAAACATCAGGTAAAGCTGTAAAGCTTACTAGTGGTGCAGCAAGAACTTCAATAGTGTCACTTATAGCGTTACTACAATTATTAGTATCCGTAAAATCATAGGTAATTATATGAATTCCAACACCAGCTAAGGCAGGATCAAAATTATTTCCAACGATTCCATTTCCTGAAAAAGTTCCTCCTAATGGATTTTCATTTAATCCAAAAGCTGGCGTATTTTCGCAAGTAGTTATTGGTGCTGAAATCATAAGCATTGGCAAAGGAAATACCATTACTGTATCCGTAGCTGTATTTGAACAACCATCTCTATTTGTTATTTCATAAGAGATAATGTGAATGCCTCCTCCAGCCAATGCAGGAGAAAATTCAAAGCCGCCCATACCATCAGATTGCACCCCCACTCCACTATAATTACCCCCGCTAGGACTTCCTGTATTTAGCGTTACAGGTAAACCATCGTCACAAAGATCTACTGGTCCTGTAAGGCTTACCGCTGGAGCAGGAAGAATAGAAATTTCTTGGCATAAAAAAGGTCTACATCCAGGATCGCTTGGTAATGGATTTAATGTTGCACAAATATTGTATGATCCAGCAGCTAGGTTATTTATTACTGTGGTATTTAAATTATAAAAACCATCTCCGCCGCCCATAATATCTCCTCTCTCTACCAAGGTCAAACTATCACCACCGATATATGGATCAACTGGAGGAGTGCTTCCAACAAAAGTCGTGAAAAGTATTCCATAATCTCGCTCTTGATTATCCAATGAGTCCATTAGAGTCATTTGATCAATAATCAAATTTATTTCTTCAAATTCACAAAGATCAGGTAGTTCTGCAAAGAGATCTAAAACTGGGCAAGGAGATTCACAAATAGCAATTTCGGTAGTATCCATACCAGAACAACCATTATCATCTGTATAATTATAAATAGTAGTATAAGTACCAACTCCTGCAGTGCTTACATCTAAGGTAGCAGTGCCATCATTATTGTCTATAAATCCAGCTGGTGCATCGCTAGTGAAAAATCCAGTAGAACTAGGCCCTCCTACAAATACAGCATCTGCTCCGCCAGTACAGCGATCTTCTGGATCACTGATGGTAACTACAGGATTTGCAAAAACTTCAATACTATCTGTAACTGTGGTAGAACAACCATCTCGATTTGAAAAAGTAAAGTTGATTGAATGTACTCCAACCCCAGATAAAATCGGATTAAATTCAAATCCACCTCTTCCATCATCTTGTACTCCAACCCCGCTATATAACCCACCAAAAGGACTTCCTGTATCAAGCACTACCGCTCGTGCATCTTCACAAAGATCATCTGGTGCAACAAAAGTCACAACAGGAGCTCCTAGTATGTTGACTTGTTGACAATTAGTAGGACGGCAGCTTGGATCTGAAGGAACTGGGGTAAGTATCGTACAAATTATATACGAATTTGGTATTAAATCTGATCCTCCGGCTGTACTTGCTCCATAAAAATTATCTCCTCCTCCAGTCAGACCTTCTCGCAACACCGTGGTAATACTATCACCACCAATATAAGGATTAGCTGGCTCTATTGTCCCAGGGAAACTAACAAAGGTAACTCCAAAATCAGCTTCTCCATTATCTAAGGAATCCATATTTGTCATCTGAATAACCTCAAGTGGAAGATCTTCTCCTTCGCAAATATCTGGTATTTCAAGAAATATTCCCGCATCTGGGCAATTCATCTGAGCAGAAGCTATAAAAGCATAAAAAGTCAAAAATATTAATAGCACTATACGCTGTAAAGTGCAGCAAGCTACAGTTAACGGTGAGAAACTCACTGCCAGAGGGGAAACCTTTTTCATAATGTCTAAATGTTGTTTCTAATTGAAAAAATGGAACAACGGTAATTGGGATAAAAAGGGAAAGCCTTTAAAAGAAGTAAAAAAGAGGAAAGCTCAATATATTACAAATTAATATAATTTAAAAGACAAAAGCAATGCCAGCTTAATAACTGACATTGCTTTTAAAAATTAAGTTCTCTTGTTTTTATTTTTTTTCTTAGTAAAGTCTAATTACGGCTTTAGAAAATCTCTATCTTCTGGACAACCTGATGGCCATACTTGCCTTTTATTTTCAAGAAGTATATACCAGTATTCAGTGATAAATTTAATTTTAGATTATTAACTCCAGAAATAATAGTTTCGTTACGATTGAACACCTCCTCTCCTAACAAGGTAAATAATTGAATCTGAATAGGTTGAGTATTAAGAGATGTAAGGGTAATATTCAATGGATTATTGGCTGTATTTGGGTTAGGATAAATATTTACTTTTGTGAGCGTATTTAAGTCTTCTACCGCAGTAATAAAATTAACTGGAATCGATAATTCTTCACTACAACCATTGGCATCTGTTACGGTTACGTCATAAATTCCTGGGCTTAAATTATGAAGTTCTTCAATCGTTACTCCGTTACTCCATTCATAACTGTAGGGTGGTAATCCTCCTAAAGTTTGTAATATAATACCACCTAGTCCATTTCCTTCGTCATCAATAATTGTTGTCTCAACAGTAATGGTTTCAACCACTTCTAAATGTAAAGTAGTTTCAATTTCACAACCACTATTAGACAATAAAATTCCTTGATAAGTGCCAGGCTCCGTGTAAAATTCTCCATCAAATTCATAGGACGTCCCTTCACAAATAACCGCATCAATTTCAGTTGTCCCTGGATAAATACTTAAAACTAAAGTTACTGTACTGTCACATCCATCAGTAGAAGAAAACACATTGGTATATGTACCACTTTGTGTATAATTTTTAGTACCAAAAACAAAAAATTCTCCTTGACAAAGCACACCTGTTTCTGTTGTAGAAGATACTGGATTGACCAATAGTTCCAAAAAGACCGTACTGTCACAACCGCTATCAGTTGACCATGAGACTTCATAAGATCCTTCTTCTGAGTAATTATTACCACCAATTTCAAAACTATCTCCTTCACAAATTTCTATAGTTTGATTAATTGGTTGAAAGTCATCGACTATAGTAAGGTTTACCGTCACCGTACTGTCACAACCCAAACTCGAAACAAAATCATAAGAGTAAATACCAGAACTATTATACGCTTGATTTCCTAAGATAAAAATATCACCATCACAAAGGTCAACCGCCACATCATGTTCTGTAGGTTGAACGGTCAGATCTAAATCAATATTAATAATACAATTATCATTTTCTATGACCTCCTGATAGATGCCTGTTTCATCATATGTTCGACCTGCAAGCGTAATTGTTTCGCCATTACAAACCGTCGTTGTTTCTTTAAAAAAATAAGTACAACTAAATACTGCTATTGCATTATCATCTGCTGCAGTAACATAAATAAATTTACCGTCTGCACTTGTTTTTACGCTAGAAGCACCAGCAATACTATGGACATTTTCTTCGTCATTCCGCTGTAATTTTTCAAAGGTCAAATCACCTGAAATCAAATCGCGTCGGTAAACAGCTATCGTATTTTCATTTTTAGAAGTAAAATAAATTAAGTCTCCATTTGGATTCAAATTTAAATTATCAACTGAATTTAATCCTTCAAAATTTCCTCCTCCAGCAGCAGTTTCGTAAACCGTTTCTTGCACCAACTGTCCAGCAGCATTTATACCAAACTGAGTCACACTATTGGTAAGAGGATTAACCGTGTATAAATGGTCATTTGTAGGACTTATTTCCATTTTAACAGCTCCTGGAGCAGCAATCATTTCTTGATAATCTAGCATACCATTTTGGTTATTAATATTAAAAATGGCAATCGCTTCTTCCGTACTTCCCAACGCGTAGAGTTTAGTTTGATCAGAATTTGCGATTATCTTAGTAATACCTTCAAGACCATCAATTCCATTTTCGCCGTCAAAAAAAGCATCTACAAAATCCAAAGTCCCATCAGTATTTCTAGCAAAAACACTAATCGCACTATCCCAAAAACCAGCAGCATAAACATAATTCTCATTTTCTGAAAAGACTAAGCTATTTGTTCCACTAATCCCATCTACACCGAATAAACCATCTTTTTCTTTATCTGAAAAAGTTAATAACCCTGTGCTTACATCTCGTTGAAAATGAGTAACTGTATTATCCCAAAAACCAGCGATATAAACATCTGCTCCATTCGCACTAATGATAATCTCTGTTGCACCATTCAATCCATCTAGCCCATTTCCATCTTCTAGATAATCAATGTATGTTAGACTTCCATCTGATTGATTACGAGCAAAAATACTTACTGCATCTCCCTCTTTTGCGGCAACATAAAGATAATTTCCATCTGGACTAATCACTGCTGTTTCTCCACCACGTAATCCTGTTACTCCTAGACCACTTCCTCGTTCACTAAAACCAAAATCTAAGGTCGACTCTGTTGTATTTTTGTTAAATGACAAAAGTGCATTACTACCAAAGTCCGCTAAATAAACATCAGAAAATTTATCACTCACAGCAATCGCTACGGGAAAATCAAGATCGATAATATCATGTTCCCCATCTAATAATGTTTCTTGATGAGCAATCTCTCCAGTGATCGTATTTCTATTAAAAACAACTAATGCGTTACTTCCTGTTCCTGCCACATAAACTTGTTGATCGTCTCCACTAACCGTAACTTCAACAGTACCTTCTAATCCACTAACATTATTATGTGCTTCACTAAAACTATTTTCAAACGATAAATCACCCGTATTTTGATTTCTATAAAACACATCTAAACTACCTCCATCACTACTAGCGACATAAACACTCTTACCATCTTTGCTAATACTTAGACCAGATGCGCCCAAAAGCACATCTCCAGTTACCGTATCATTTGTTAAGCTACCAGCATAGACGAGACTCCCATCATTATTATTTCGATGAAACCAAGTAATCGCATTGTCAGCATAACTTGTTACTAGCACATGTCGACCATCTGGGCTTACTTTTACGTTTACTGGAAAATTCATATCATTATTCCCATTCTGATTATTGCGAATTACCTGAACTAGAGATAAGCTACCATCAATTACATTTCGAGCAAAAACTGCCACAGCATTTTCGTTCTGTCCAACTACATAGAGATAATTTCCATCTGGCGTAAAGTCCATCAAATAAGCTCCTTGAATACCATCAATATTATCGGTATTATCTTGATATTTTCCAAGAAGAGTCAGCTGACCAGTTAATTCATTTTTTGAAAAATACACAATAGCATTTTCTTCTTGACCTGTAGCATAAACATGACGATTATCTGGGCTAACCTTAACATCGTAAGATCCTCTTAATCCAGAAATTCCTTCTACTTCGTTTTTTTTGGTTTCTACAAATGCAATACTCCCATCTGTATTTCTTTCGAAAACAGAGATCGCATCATCATCAAAACTACTTACGTAAAGAAATTGGCCATCCGGACTGACGTCAACGGCAGAAGCGTTATTGAGAAAAGGTTTACCAAGTCTCTCAAATACCTGACTTTCAAAGTGAACTTGAGCAATTACTACCTGAGTAAACAATAATGAAATGAAAATAATATAATTAAACTTCGCCATGACAATTTAATAATTAGGTTAGTCTTCGCGCAGTGTTATTGTGGTGAACTACTGACGATTACTAACTGATGAAACCAGAAAGATGTACATGGGGGAAACTAAAAATATATGGTTGGTAGTTTCAGGTCTGAAAATAGCAGAAATTGGCGAAAAAAAAGAATAGAATCGCTATAATGCCAAAAATCGCTATTTATTATTTTGCAAATAATGTACCAGATAAAAGTGGAAAAGCCTTATTCGTAATGAATAAAGCTTTCCGTCATGGTTATGTTGGTATGTTGTTGTATCTTTAGAAGTCCGGACAACGAACTTTTGTTGGTTTTCTCTGTCGTTTGTTTTCAAGAATATGAACAACCGAAAGCTCTGGGCCACCCCTCCCGATACTAACCTTAGTTAGTGACGATATATTTAAATCAAAAGTGAACGTAAAATAGGTCTGGTTATAATCGGCTCGAATTGCTGCTACCACTGCATCAGTACCTACTAAATCTGCATCAGCGTGCCAGCGTATCCACGCTCCAAAATGAATCGAAGAAGGTGATTTTGTTCGATTGCTTTTAAGTGTTTTAAATTTCCAAAAACTACCAAGTGTAATTTCTCGGTGAGGTCCTTGATCTTGAAATATAAAACTAGGCTTTAAATAAGATTTTTTTCCTACTCTAAAATCTCCACCAGCATGAATTAGCCAACGTCGATAAAGTCTTTCTCCGTTGATAAAAGAATTTCTTTGAAAGAAACCTACTTTCGGTTGATTGATATGAAACAAGGTTCCTCCTACATAAAGGGAATTATCTCGATCAAGCGCATAAAACCAAGAGAGTCCAGCAGTAACATCCCAATAAGAAATTTTGTCGTTGGTACCTGCATCCACAATTGGCTCCGCATCATTTGCTATAATTTTAGTATAATCAACACTATTGGTAACAAAAGAATTTTGAATACCAAAAGATACATAATTAGATCCACTACCATCCAAGGACTTCAACATCGACAAGGATAATGCAGCAGAAGTAGTTCTGAATCCAAGATCTCCAGCAACATCAGTATAGAGTTGTAATCCTCCTCCTACTAAGTCGGAATTTCTCATCACAAATAGCTTTTTATCAACGGATGCTACGATGGTTTTATAACCATTAGTGATTCCAGTCCATTGTGTACGTGCATTCGCGATCAACCTAGTATCTCCAGTGAAAAGTCCATTTAAAGATGGATTTAAAACCGTTGGTGAAGCATGAATATGCGAAAGATGTATATCTTGAGCCTTTGCGAACAATCCGCAAAAGAGGAACAAGAAAAGCATACTACTTTGATAAAGTAATTTCATGGGTTAGTTAATTTCAGTTTGATTATGAATGAAAAATCATTAACAATAGGGCAAACCATTGCTTTAAAATTTTTCTATTTTCGTGTGTTCAGGGGGAAATTAAATAACGGGGAGATAAATAAAGAGGGAAGTAAAATGGAAGGGATACTACTGATTTAAAAGTCAATTTTCGTGCCAGTAGGTGGTAACTACTTCCAAGAAACGGAAGGCTACATTTTACAGTTATTAAAAGTCAATTTCCATGCCATTAGCAATAAACAACTATCAAAATTTTCTTTTTTTCAAAAAAAAGCGCCAGACAAATAACGATAAATCGCTTGTTGACTGGCGCAATAATATATGTGTAATTCTTAATTTCTCAATAACCTTATCTTATACGAATTGATAAAGCAACAAGCATAAATCAATACTTAATAAGACCTGTTTAACAATCCTATTTAAGGATCGTAACATTTCCTGTACGAGTAAACGGATCTTCATTTAAACATCTGCCTTCTAGGTAATAAACATATACACCTGGATTCAGTGGTTGTCCTTTATGTCGACCATCCCATTTGACAGCAATGTCATTTGACTCAAAGACTAACTCTCCCCAACGGTTATAAATTCTTACTAGATCAATTCCAGCAATTCCTTCAGCTCGGATTTCAAATTCATCATTTGCTCCATCACCGTTTGGTGAAATCATATTTGGTACCTGAAACTCTCCTATAGTACAATCACTATCAATTTTCACATGAACCGGAGCTTCATTACCACAACCAAGCTCATCGTTAATTCGAGCATAATAAGTCGTTCCTTCTTCCGGCGAAACAGTAATCTCTCTACAATCTCCACAGATTTCATTACCAGCTATATCATACCAGCCAATAATTGCAAGTGGATCGTTTGTCGTCGCAATTAATGTCGTTTCTTCTCCTTTCAGAATGGTAACATCTGGGAAAGGAGAAACGCTAATTTGAGGTGACTCATTAACAAATACAGTAACTTCAATACTCGTATCTCCACCTAAACAAGATGGTGAAGTAACGGTATAAGTAGTCGTTTGTAACGGAGAAGCAATAGGATCATGACAAGTAGAACAACTTAATCCAGTACTTGGCTCCCATACTAAATCATCAGATCCATTGACAAATAACTCAATCGACTCTCCACGACAAATATATTGATCTTCAGCACTCAAAATCGTTGCAGTATCAATTACTAAGTTAGTTGTAACAATACTATCACATCCATAGATACTCATAAAATTGTCAACATAAATACCTGCTTGATTCTGATAAGATCCTTCAAGGAATACACTATCAGTACTACAGATAGTTATATCAAATCTATCAGCGTATGTATCTCGAATAATCAGCGTTGTTGTAATCGTACTATCACAACCGCTAATCGTTTGTAAAGAATCAACAAATACACCCGCTGTATTTTGGAAGGCTCCTCCCAAAAAGATACTATCACCGTTACAAATCTCAGTAGTAATAACTGGAGCATAAACTGGATTAACAATTAGTTCCGTTACTACTACACTATCACAACCATTGACTGTTTCTAGGATATCTCGGTAAATTCCTGGCTCTGTCTGATCAGCACCTCCCGCAAAGTATGTCTCACCTTCACAAATATTCTCCGTTACCGTAAGATCATAAGTTGGTAGTACATTTAAGGTAGTTACAATCACACTATCACAGTTGTTAACAGAAGCAAGAGTGTCATAATAAATACCTGGCATATTCTGATCTGCACCTCCAACAAAATAGAATTCGTTATCACAAATATCTACTATTACTGGGGTTTCAAAAACTGGATAAACTGTTAGATTAGTAATAATAAACTGTGGACATCCTCCAGTTCCAACTAATGTATCAAAATAAACACCAGTAGTATCTACTAAGTTACCAGCAATATTATAGGTCTCCCCTTCACAGATACTCACATTTACAGTAGTGCTGAAAGTTTGAACAACTACTAAGTCCGTAACAATTGTACTATCACATCCAAACTGAGAAACAAAATTATCAGTATAAACACCTGAGGTAGTTTGCCAATCTCCTGCTAAGAAAAGTGAATCTCCTTCACAAATAACAATTTGTGGATCATCAAAATAGGTCGGATGCACAATCAATCCAATGCTATTTGAAATTACACTACATAATGGCTCCTGAATATCACTTGGATCATTAGCAACTCTTAAACGATAATCACCTCTATCTACTAATTCAGTTATAATAGTATAAGTAGCACTTGTCGCTCCTGGAATATCAGTCCAAGTAATGCCATTATCATTACTAAACTGCCACTGATAAAAAGGAGTTGGATATTCAGTAATATCAGAAGAACTCAGGGTTACCTCGTCTGCTTCACAAGCTTCGTTACCTGTAGCAGAAACAATTACAACGTCTGGTCCGCATCCCTGGAGGGTAATCACCTGACTAGCTGTCGCAGTATTTCCACACGCATCAGTTACTGTCCAAGTTCTAGTTAAAATTTGAACATCAATACATTGCCCGTCAACTTGTGTTACGGATAGACTCAATGTCATGTCAGACGACACAGAACATGCATCTGTGAATTCTGGTGAAATAACTGGCGGTAGTGAATCACAATCCACTGTCATATCAGCTGGCACACTTGTAAATACAGGTGCTTCTGTATCTGGTAACACATTAAATGCCATTGTTGTCTCACTAGAATTTCCACAATCATCTGTGGCCGTCCAACGATATGTTATCGCATAGCCACCACATTGATCTTCTGTAAATGGATCAATTGAATGTTCTACTATATTATTTCCACAAGCATCTGTAGCTGTTAAAACTTCAGGAACTGGAAGTTCATCATGGCAACTAATAGGGTTTATATCCATTGGTTGTGCATCAAACACTGGTGCTTCTGTATCTGGTATCACATTGAAACTAGTCGTTACTTCACTAGTGTTTCCACAAGCATCTGAAGCTACCCAACGATATGTAATTTCATAACCGCCACATTGATCTTCTGTAAATGGATCAACGTTTGGCGTCACTGTTACATTATTACAGTCATCCGTTACCGTCAACGTTTCAATTGCAGGTAACATATCGTGGCAACTAATATCTGCTATTGCTGCAGGTTGTGCATCAAATACTGGTGCTTCTGTATCTGGCAATACATTAAACGTCGTAAATACTTCACTAGAATTACCACAAACATCTGTAGCAACCCAACGGTAGGTTACTTGATAACCACCACATAAATCTTCTGTATAAGGATCAATATTCGGAGTTACTGTTACATTATTACAATTATCCGTAACCATCAGTGTTTCAATCGCTGGGAAGACATCATTACAATTTATATCTGCAATTGGTGTCGGCTGAGTATTGAATACCGGTGCTTCCGTATCTGGCAACACACTAAATGTCTGGGTCTCTGTCGTCGCATTGCCACAGTTATCTGTCGCTACCCAACGATAGGTAATCGCATAGCCTCCACATAAATCTACCGTAAATGGATCAACCGTTGACTCAATCGTAATCACACTACAATCATCCGTCGCTGTTAAAACTTCTTGCACTGGTAATGCATCATCGCAATTGATATCCGATATCGCTATTGGACTTGC
>JALZUU010000461.1 GCA_023300665.1 Saprospiraceae bacterium
GATTTCTAAAAAAATAATCTCCCTAACCCAGGAAGCAGAAACGGCTTTATTGAATAATAAATTTGATAAGGCAGAGGATATTTATCTTACGATTCTTGAAAAAAAGTCAGATTATTTGCCTGCAAAAAGAGGGCTTTCTATTGTCTATCGTGCGAATGGGAAATTTAAAGAAGCGGCGGAATTATTGGAAGAAATTATTTTTGATCAACCTTATTATTCTAGAATTATTTATGCAGAAACGGCTATTGCCTTTTTTCGGGATGGTCAGCATGACATAGCCAAAAAATATTTTAATGAATTTGCTGAAATTATTAAGTTGCCGCTTTCAGGTTTTGGTCTTGCCGCACAAAAAGAATATAAATTGAAACTAGAAGGTCCCTATGTGGCTCAATTGGCTAAAAATATTGAGGCTTGCGAATTGGCTAAAGAAAAACCTTTTGCCAAATATTTATTATCTATTAAAAACTTTGGCGCTCCAGTAAATTCGCCGCGTGATGAATATTTTCCCTTTTTAATTGATGGGGGAAGTCGATTATATTTTACGCGAAATGATTTTGATGAGAATCTTTATTTAAGTACCAAAGAAGATTTGAGTTGGTCTATCCCCATTTCTTTAGATACTGTTTTTAATACCAATAGAAACGAAGGAATGGCAACTTTTACTAGAGATGGTCGACAGGTCTATTTTACCGCTTGTCAGAGGAGGAATGTGCAAGGGACTTGTGATATTCAAAATGGATTTTTGGAAAATGAAAAAATAGTTTCTACTCAAATCTTAAAAGAAGGTCTGAATTCTAATCGATGGGAATCACAGGCTTGTGTTAGTTGTGATGGGCGGACCATTTTTTTCGCTAGTAATCGGGAAGGAGGTTATGGATCTACGGATCTTTATTGGAGTCAATTGCAAGCAGATCGTACGTGGAGTATTCCTGAAAATTTGGGTCCAAATATCAATTCCGCTTTGGATGAGGAAGCACCTTTTATTACCGATGATGGACAGACTTTATTTTTTTCCTCAACGGGACATTTAGGACTAGGAGAGCAAGACCTTTTTATGAGTCACTTGCAAGAAAATGGCCAGTGGGGTACTGCAATCAATTTGGGTGCACCTATCAATACGGGATATCGAGAAATAGGGTTCTTTATCGCAGGGGATGGATTGACAGGTTATTTTTCGTCCAATCGACCAAATGGAGAAGGACAAATGGATATTTATGAGTTTAAATTAAAGGCAGGATTGCCTAATAAGTCACTTGTTTACTTGGAAGGTTTTGTAAAAGATTCTATCAGTAAAATGCCTATCCAAACGGTATTATACACAAATGATAATTTACCAATTCCAACGGATAAAACAGGACGTTTTTTTCGTTGTCTTCCTGCTGATGAAATTTTTGATTTCGAAATTTCTCAACCAAACTATGATCCTTATGTTTTTTCAGAACGAATTTCCAAGCAGGAAAACAAAAAACACTATCATTTAGATATTTTACTCTCTCCAATAAAAAATGAACTCACCGAAATTAAGATTGAAGAGGTTTTACCAAAAAAAATATCCCAAAAAGTTTCTGTATATTTTGAATTTGATTCCGATCAACTAACAGAATTGGCTCAAACTAATTTAAGTATTTTAGCAAAAAAATTAGATAGTTTGTCCATTACCAATTTACAAATTATTGGATACACAGATTCAGCTGGTTTAGAAAAATATAACAAAATTTTATCTGAAAAAAGAGCTGCTTCTGTAGCCAAATTTTTAAAACAATCTGAGATAATGATTGTTAAAAGTAGGAAGATAAAAATGACTATTGAAGGTAGAGGTGTTTTTCCAGATTCCGCTTCAAGTCATGAAAAAAGAAGGGTTGAAATTACTTGGACGGAATAAAGAAAAAAATATATCATCAAAAATAATATACCATATTTTGATTTTGGAGGAAGAGGAGAAACGCTTCATTTTGCACATGCGAATGCTTATCCGCCTGGATCCTATAAAGAATTGATCTCACCACTTACCAATAAATTTCGTGTAATTGGTATACAACAACGACCACTTTGGCCTAATTCAGATTCAAAATTATTTACCAGTTGGGATCAATTAGTGGACGATTTAATTTTGTTTTTTGAACAAGAAAACCTCAAGCAAGTAGTTGGAATTGGTCACTCATTAGGTGCGGTCGTTTCTATTATGGCAGCTCGAAAAAGGCCTGACTTATTTCGCCGATTAATCTTATTGGAACCAGTTTTATTTCCTCAATATTTTCAATGGATTTTTAAGGTGGTTCCTATCTCGCTGCGTCAACGAACCATCCCCGTTTCTAAGATTGCCAATAATCGTAAAGATCAATGGCCCGACCGTCAAACGCTATTTGATTCTTATCGTAAAAAACGAATTTTTCGAGACCTATCAGATAAAGTCATAGAAGATTGGATTGACCATGGAACACATAAGACCAAAGAAGGAACACTTAAATTGGCTTTTCCAAAAGACTGGGAATCAAAAATTTATGCTACAGTTCCTTATGTGATAGGCGATCTTTTTAAATTGCAAATTCCAATTCATATTCTACGAGGTGAAACAACAAATGTGATCTCTCAAAAAGTTTGGGAACAGATTCAAAAAAGAATGCCAAGCACCCAACTTTGGGAACTAAAAAATGCCAGCCATCTTGCTCCATTAGAATTTCCTTCCTCTGTTGCTGAGTGGATATTGGCCGCGGCTCAATTGGAAGAGGCATTCTAAAATATTAATGAAGTTTTTACACAGAGTACTTAAATAACTTCCATAAAAAAATGGTAGATACCTTAGGGCATCTACCATTTTTAAGATCTTTTTTATATCGAAACGATTACCTTGCTGTATAGCTAGTACCTTCTCTTAATTGACGTTCGATACCTTTTTTAGTTTTAAATTTTGTAGGAACCGTATAAATAATATTTTTTCCAGGTTG
>JALZUU010000462.1 GCA_023300665.1 Saprospiraceae bacterium
AGCTTTTGTCCCGCTTTTGTGGACGAGGCATCAGGAGAAAGTTGAATGGCTTGTTCTTCCGTAATTTTCATAAAAAGAGGTATTTTTTATTACTTACGACGGCAAGATAGGGAATCTTTTAGGTGAAAAACAAATTTTTTATCACTTTTTTGTGAATATTTTTTATTTATGTAACTTTTTTGATTGATTAGTACTTTAGAAGCGCATTTCCAGATAGGTGGGAGATCAAGAATTCTCTAAACCAAGCTTTTTCGTCCAAGTAGCAAGCGATTCCACGCTTTCGTCTACTTCAATTAGGGCAGCGGCGGCCTTTTCTTCTTCTTTTCCTGCTACTAGCACCGTCCACATTCCAAGTCCAAAACCAAACTCCATATCAGAAATAGAATCACCAACGATTACAGACTTTTTAAAATTTATTACCGGAAAATCAGCTTTTGCTTGAAGCCCCATACTTGGATTAGGTTTATGATGACTATTGGCAGTAAGCACCGCATCAGTGGCAGTATAGATGGCATCAACTTCTCCACCTTTTTGTTTGAGATCTTTGATCATTTTTTGATGTACTAGATCAAGATCAGCTTGAGACATCAAACCTTTGCCGACTCCTTTTTGATTGGTAACAATGACAATACGTCCAAAGATTTTCTTTAACTTAACGATTGACGCTAGACTATTGGGTAGATAATTAAAGTCATCTGGATTCGTAACATATCGTCCCGGTAAGTGACGATTGATGACGCCATCTCGATCTAAAAAAAGGGTCCATGATTGATCAAAAGAAGGTAAAGACATAGCCGTTCATTTTGGCGATTGGTTTCCGAAAATTCTTTTTTCTACCAATTCACAAATGATATGTCCCAGTAAAATATGGCATTCTTGAATACGTGGTGTATCGGTACTTGGCACATTGAGTAGATAGTCCACTTCCTTAGCCAAAGCACCTCCAGAAGCGCCAGTCATTCCGACCACTTCCATTTTTTTTGTCTTCGCCATCTGAGCGGCTTGTAAAATATTGGGAGAATTTCCAGAAGTAGAAATGGCAAATAAAATATCTCCAGGTCGGCCTTTAGCAGCTACGGAACGCGCGTAGGCGGAAGCAAAATCATAGTCGTTGGCTACGGCTGTCAAGAAAGAAGTGTTGACATGCAGTGCCTCTGCCGGTAAAGGATCTCGATCTAAATAAAAACGGCCAGAGAATTCTCCAGCGAGATGTTGAGCATCGGCGGCACTTCCTCCATTTCCACAGAATAAGAGCTGTCCACCCGCTTTTAGTGTTGCGACACAACGAGCGGTGATCGTTTCTAATTGATCGAGCAGCGCCCGATCTGCGAGCATGGCTTGCTTGATGGAAATACTTTCAGTAATGACACTTCGAATTCTTTCGTCCATTTTTATTTTTTTGCTTCTTGCTTCTTGCTAGTGTTCAATCTACCCTATAAAAGTGAGAATTTTTTTGTGCAAATTTTGATTCATAAATTGAAGTTTAGAGAAAATTAGCAATTAGCAAAATTTAGTTAATAAATGGAATGGTTCTCATTTTGATGAATGGTCCGACCTTTAGTTTTTTTCCATTCCCTCAAATCTATTACTTGAGGAAATTCACCATTCTCCCAATTAGCCCACAGATTTAGTTTTGTAGATATTTTTTTAAATCTTCGATCATAAGTTACTGAACTTAACTAAATCCTTTATTTTTTTGATAAGAACTAGAAAACTTATTTACCACTCACTCCTTTATCAATCACATCCAAAATATTCCCATACACCTTTCGCTCTACCGATAAAAATTCTTTCGGTTTCATCCAAAATACCATATCAATATCCTCTTCAACTTGAGGAACAAAATCTTTTTCTTTGGTGGTCATCTGGAACCAATGCGTCTTTTTTAGTACTCTACGATCCTTCCGATCTCGGTAAGTATGGTAAGTCTTCATGATTTTCTTACCCAATTTGAGATTTTTAATCCCCGTTTCTTCTTTCACCTCTCGAAGAGCCGCCGCTTTGGTTTCTTCCTCTTTATCAATTTTACCTTTTGGAAGATCATAAAAACCTTGACGATGAATAAATAAGATCTTTTTTTTCTTTGGTTTTTTAAAAACTAAACCACCTGCGGCCTCAATTATTTTATAAACTGCCTTAAATTCCCGAAAACAAGCTTTTGGGTCCGTACTATGCAAAACGACGTAGGAAAATTTATTCGGTTTTTCTAAGCTATCAATATAATTTAGCAAAGATTTGGGTTTCCCCGAATATCGAGCAATTAAAGCATCTTTCGTACTGGGAAACAGTTTCTTAACATATTTACTATTCGCAATGAAAAGTGGTGTGCTATTAATATATATTTTGTACATTTGTGGCCGTTTAAGACAAGTTTCGAAATGGAGAATACAAAAGCAAGAATTGCGACTGAAATAGCGCATAACTTATTGCAAATTAAGGCAATAAAATTAAATCCAGCAAACCCATTCACTTGGGCTTCGGGAATTCAGTCTCCCATATACTGCGATAATCGAATCGTTTTATCTTATCCTCCTGTCCGAAAGGCCGTAATTGCGGCCATGAAAGAGCAGTCAGCAGCATTCAAACCCTTTCAGGTAGTGGCTGGCGTAGCAACTGCGGGAATTGCCCACGGTGCCCTACTTGCTGAGGCCTTAGACCTGCCATTTGTATATGTGCGTAGCAAAGCCAAGGGACATGGTCGCCAGAACCAAATCGAAGGTGAATTACGAGGAAATGAACGGGTTTTGGTCATTGAAGACCTGATTTCTACCGGAGGAAGCAGTTTAGAAGCGGTCGAAGTCTTACGTACTCGTGGTTGTAACGTGGCGGGTGTACTTGCTATTTTCTCCTACGGATTCCCAGCAGCCAAAGAAGCATTCGAAAAAGCGGATTGTCCCTTCGCTACTCTTTCAAACTACGAAGCACTTATCAAAGCCGCTATCGACATTAATTATATTGATCAAAAAAATCTAACATCTTTACAGGAATGGAGTAAAAACCCACGAGAATGGCCAACACCTTCTAAGTAATTCCTGATTTCACCAGATGAGCTAAAAAAATAAAATTATGGCAATTATTACCAAAAAGTCTGAAAAATTTCTTCAGAAATATCTAAATAACGCATCTCCTACTGGTTTTGAAGCACCTGGCCAAAAACTATGGTTGGAATACCTCAAACCTTATGTAGATGAATACCATATCGATGACTACGGAACGGCTTACGGGATTATCAATCCTGGTCAAGACTACCGCGTAGTAATTGAAGGACATGCCGATGAAATCAGTTGGTTTGTTAACTATGTTTCAGATGACGGATTTATCAGTGTGATTAGAAATGGTGGATCAGACCATATCATTGCGCCTTCTAAACGCGTAAATATTCATACAAAAAAAGGCATCGTAAAAGGAGTATTTGGTTGGCCAGCGATTCACCTTCGTAAAGGAGCAGATGCAAAACTAACTCCAACTCTAGAAAATATTTTTATTGACGTTGGAGCAAAAGATAAAAAGGAAACTGAAAAAATGGGAATTCACGTTGGTTGTGTGATTACCTTTGAAGACGAGATGATGATGCTCAACAACAAATATTATGTTGGACGTGCACTGGACAACCGAATGGGAGGATTCTGTGTGGCAGAAGTGGCTCGAATGATCAAGGAAAAGAAAACAAAATTACCTTATAGCCTTTATATTGTAAACGCTGTACAAGAGGAAATTGGACTACGAGGCGCGCAAATGATTGCGGAACGCATCAAACCGAATGTAGCCATCGTTACCGATGTAACCCACGATACGCATACGCCGCTCATCACGCCAAAAAAATCAGGAGATATCAAAGCCGGCCTCGGACCTTCCGTAACTTATGCTCCTGCTGTTCACAACAAACTTTTACAATTAATCATTGATACCGCTGAAAAGCATAAGATTAAATTTCAACGGGAAGCTTCTAGTCGAGCAACGGGTAC
>JALZUU010000463.1 GCA_023300665.1 Saprospiraceae bacterium
GTACCTCTTTTTTTCTTTTGACATTTGATAAGTTTTAAGTGTAATGATAATAATTTTTAACTTATCTTAGTGTCCAGTATTCTGACTACTTCCATTTTGATTTGGAAGGAAATGAATTTTCAAAAAGTAAAAGTAATTGGTTAATAGAACGTCTTCAATTTTTACCATTATTCTATGGAGGCTCTGAAAAATTATTGAAAATTATTCATGAAACTGTAAATAAAAAGAATATAAATGGTGAAAAAGGTAAGATTTATGTGACTTTTATGGTTGATGAAAATGGTTATGTAAGAAATCCAAAAGTTGTTAATGAAGTAATTGAGACAAAAGACCCAGAAGGTTTATTGGCTAAGGAAGCATTGAGAATTGTTAACTTATTCCCAAGGATGCAGCCTGGATTTCAGGTTTCTAGATTTGTTAAAGTACATTATAAGGTGCCGATTGATTTTCGATAAAATACTACACGGAAAAATACTAGCCATACCAATAAGTAATGATGTCATATCTATTCGTTCCTCACAGAGACGATACATGTTATGAGCCGTTAGAGGTAATTAAAGAAAATGAAAAACAAAATATTTGTAATATTTATTGGATTAATGGTTTTAATTCAAAGTTGTGGAATGAGTGACTTTGGAGAATGGGATTTATCAGGACTATCAGTTCTCAGAATAGAAGGAAGTTCAAATGTTATATACAAATACAGTGCGTGGGGTGGTTTAGATTCTCACGCTTTTGGGTATCGTCTAATGGATTCAACTAAAACATTTGAGGTAGATGTGAGGGCGGATTTACCTTTTAACAAATTAATTTCTATTCCAAATAAGAATAAAATAAGTGGTTTAAAACATGAATGTGAGAAAAGTTGTGGTGAATATTATGAGAAAGCAATTCCGAACTATCAACCAATTCAGATAAAGAAAACTGTCAAATTGGATATTGAAATAGAAAATTTAATATATCAATACAAAGGTTACTCTAAAAAAAGCAATGGATTTGGACGATTTCAATTTGAAAGTTTCATTGAGACAAGAGATAGTTTATTTTTCTATAATTTAGACGATGTTAAGCGTAAAAATGGTCAACATCTTGACAATTTAAAAATTAAAAAGTGTATGGTTGATATACAAAATTCAAATGACAGAAATGAAGTAGCTTTAATTGTAATAGAGACCATTGAGATAGATGAATCAAATAAGAAACTTACTAGTTACAAAACGTATCATCTACGGCCAAAGAACAAAATCAAAATAAACGAATTCTCTGACTACGGTATTTTTAAACCAGCAAGAATGAAAAATACACCTAGCAGAGGCTAAAACGTCAAGAGTTCCCATTAGGACAATATGACATACATCCGATTCGTTACCCTCCATATAGCAACTAAACATTTTTTGATCAAAACTAAGGAAATTCCTTTTTTTAACCGCTAAAAATAAAAGCAATGAGAACAATTTTACTTTTATCAATGCTCCTACTAATTGGTTGTGATGACGAAGAGTCATGTCAAGAAGTTGGACCTATCAGCATTAGGATTCATAATTTAAGTGCTTATGAGATAGTTGATTTTAACTACGATAATATTCAGACATTTAATTCCATTATGCCAGGTGAGACTACTGAATATATGCATGTGGCAGATGCAAATGATTTACCCTGGCGAGTAGATATGACCGTAAATGGGAGAGACATCTGCAGACGACTCATAGATGGCTTTGGATTAAATATTCTTGACGATGGATGCTATACTTATCTTCATCATGTCTATGAATTTGGGGAAGATAAAATTATTTCGGGAGGCAAAGTTTACAATAATAATGAATTAGTTGATTTAAATCCGATGAATAATTTTTGTGTTGAATTGGAAAAATCAGATTGTAATCCTGAACCCAACAAGGCCAATGTTAGACTTAGAAATTCTACAGCCTTTGATTTTTGTAACGTAATAATGGAAATTAATAATCAAGAGAATGCAATATTCGGTAATTTAGCACCAGGAGATTCTACCTGCTATATATCGTTTGAATCTTTAAAGGAATATCCTTTGCAGTGTAAATTTAATTTAGCAGATGAAGCGTTTATCATTGAAAATCCAAGTCTTCATGAAAGATTAGAAGAACTTGAGGTTGGATTCTATACGTACAATATCACTATAATAGAACCACATACTAAATTGGGTGATATAAAATTAAGCTACGACTAAATAAAAATTTACAAAATGAAATATTCTAAATTAGTTATATGTATAATAACGCTTTCAACTATACTAATGTCCTGCAACAAAAAGGAAAGCGAATTAAATGCAAATGGCTATAACTGTTTTTTTGAACAAATTGATGAAAACATGGATGGTTTGATAGATGATGGTGAAAGAATGATAATGAATGAATGCATGGAAAATTCACTAAATTCAATAAGTAGTATAAAAAATAACCTTATAGGAGAATGGGCACTAATAGGACATGGAGAAGGATGGTATCCACTATTTTCGAAACCATGTGCATACATTACCATCACAACAAATGAATTGACTTTAGAATTCCAAAATGGAGAGATAGATACAATAACAACACATACATGGGATATTGAAGAGGTGGATAGTGGATCGTCAAATTATTTCAAACTAAAAATCGATCAAGAATTTGTAGAAGGTTTATGGATTACCTATTTCTGTGAAAATTATATGTTTGGTGATGGAACCCCTTCAGATAGCAATATGTATTTATATCAAAAAATGAATTAAACCGAGAGCGATCAGCTAATAATTAAGCTACAATAACGGGATGGCTACCGCATATGATCATCCATTAAAATTCAAAAACAGATTGAATTAATTAAAGTGGTAAAGTGAAATAAAATATAGCGATTTCAATTAATCAATTAATCAATTAAGACGAATAGATTCCAAAAATTATCCTGCTTGTTTTCATCTCGCTACGACCAAACAATCATATCCCACGATCTATTACTACTTAATTTTAAAAACAAGGCTATTAATCTTACGATCCTCTTTGTCCCCTGGACATTTAGCCCTCACATTATCGAAGTAATAAGCATCTCCAGTTGCAGCCTTTTCTACCAATCGCTTTGATCGATCATTGAAATTTGCATCTCGGTTAATGGATATAACTGGGTCTTGTTTGTAGGGTAGACGAGCTAGATGAAATTCAGTGACCATACATTCTGTAACATGGTTTTCGTTTTCAATGACTGCATTTAGTCCTTCGTTCGCCTCAAAGTCTCCCGCAGTAATTATACCACCGGTCAATAAGCCTAATCGAGCGATCGGATCGGTATTGATTGAATTAAATGCAGTAAAGGCAAAACAGCTAAGGAGGATTCCAAAAAGGAATAGTCGACTCCAGTTTTGAGAACGAAATAGGGCGATTTTCATATCGTGATTGTTTTATGGTTTAAAGAAGGTAGATTGAATAACTTTAATTTAATAATGCAATTATTGCTAAAAGTAACAAACTAAATTTAAAAATGTATTACTTCTAGTGGAAAAGATCGCAAAACAGAGGACAAAATTTCTTAAAACCCAAATTGATTTCACTTTTGCATTTTAACAAAAGGTTTATCGGATTAAGATAAAATAGTATCTTTATAAATAGCTTCAATCTTAGCGGTGATTGTATTCTGTTGTTTATCAGGTTTTTAGGGGTTCTAAAAAATAAAAAATGAAAACATATTTATCCTCCATATTGCTCACAGTTATATTTACATTTTTGATCTTGCTCAATCAAAGTTGTTCTGTAAAATTACCAAAAGAACTGCAAGAAATACAAAATACGCAATACACCACTTCTTGGGAAGAGCTAAGAAATTATCCGATTAAAAGAGGTCGATCTGATGACTTACATTTTTTTAGCCCGCTCGAAGGATTTGTTATAAATAGTCAAGGTTATTTGTCGTATACGAAAGATGGAGGTGATACTTGGAAAATAGTTTATGAAAATAAAGGAACCTTTTTAAGATGTATTAGTTTTAAAAACCGCGATGAAGGTTGGATTGGTACCATAGGAACAGATGATAAGCACTTAAGATCCAATGATACCATCCCAATGTATGAAACAAAAGACGGTGGAAAATCATGGTCTCCTGTAAAATTTATTGGCCCGACTCCTAAGGGTTTATGTGGATTACAAAAGGTGACGGATAATATGATTGTTGGGACGGGAAGAGTAAGAGGGCCTTCATTTTTTATTAAAACAATGGATGGTGGTTTAACCTGGCATTCTTATGATCTAAATCATTTAGCGGGTAGTTTAATTTCGGCGCACTTTATAGACGAAAATCATGGTTTTATCATTGGAGGAACCACCCAAGACAAAAAGAATTCGCGATCATTGGTTCTTGAAACTTTCGATAGTGGAGCCACCTGGGATACCATTTTTCTTTCTGATCAAATTGGAGAATACCCTTGGAAGTTTTCTTTCCCAAGTAAAAATATAGGATATATTTCCATCCAAAGAAATAACCGAGAAGGAAGAACGTATTATTTAGCAACCAAAGATGGTGGCAAAACTTGGTCCGAGCAATCTTACTCACGGGATTATTACTATACACAAGGAATCGGTTTTATCGATGAAAAGACTGGATGGATTGGAGGTAGTAATTCTGCTACTTATGAAACTAGGGATTCGGGAAATAGTTGGAAAAAAATTAAAAATGTAGGTAGGGGATTCAACAACTTTCAATTCTTCGGAGATAGTCTGGCCTATGGTGTTGGATTTGGTGTATTTAAATTTTCAAAAAATTCGAAGAAAAAATTCCAAAAAGAATATTACGCTGATGGTAGTCTAAGAGGCAAATATGAAATCAAAAGGAATGGTAAAAGAGCGGGTGCAGCAAAAATATTCTATCCAAGTGGAAAGCTTAAAAGTCAAGGCTCGTACAAGAATAACTTAAAAGATAAAAATTGGAAGTACTACGATGAAAGCGGAAATTTAATAACAGAAAGTTCACTAAAAGATGGCATCCACAAATTATCAAAAAAAGATCTCGAAGCCTTTGTTGGTACTTATGAATTGGAACGCGGAGGCTACAGAAAAATAATACTTGAAGACCAACAACTTTACTCGCAAAAGGAGGAAGGAAATAAGCTGCCAATATTTTCTGAAAATAAAAATTTATTCTATTTTGGATTTAATCCTGATATAACCATTGAGTTTATTAAAAATGATAAAAACGAAATGATAAAAACCAAAACTTACCAAAGAGGTCAATACTCATTTGCGAATAAAGTACCAGTCGTGAATGTTAAGGATAGGTGATGAAAGGATAACTTTACGAAGGAGAGAGATACTCCCTATATCGTAGCTTAAAATTTTTTGGAATTGAATTTACATACCTGCTACAAAACCAGTAAATCGTTTCGTGTGATAACTAACCTTTATTGCTTTTGCAACATTTTTTTATATTCCCCTGTTCTATTTTTTTTAAATCAATTTCAACTTAAAAAAAATGAAAAAATATATTATACTCCTCTTCTTGTTT
>JALZUU010000464.1 GCA_023300665.1 Saprospiraceae bacterium
TAATTTCAGGAAAATTAAAAGATTGGATTTTTAATAAGCACAGAAATACTTAGTTAAGACGATACTTTCTTACAATGTCACATTATGCGAGAAATATTTTCTTTACAGAAATTCCTTAGAAGAGCGTGGAAGATTAGGTACAGATTTTAACCGAAATCCGGCTGCTTTTAGCTTTTTGATCATCCCTTTTTTACCACCAAGATGTCCAGCTCCTACCGCTGCGAATAGGGTTTGTTCTTCCACTAATAAAGCGATCCGTTCTGCCATGAGTTCATTCCGATCATAGATCATCATTTTCCGTAGTTTTCCAGTGCTTTTTTTAGCAGATTTTAAAATTTTGGAAAGGTTCCCTTCTTGGTATAAGGTGGATAATTTCAATAAATTTTTTCTAAACCGAGATACATTTTTGACCATAGACCAAAGAGCAGATGCCTGATAATCAAGGGGAATTTTGTCCATTATTTCAATTTGTTCTTGTACAGTTTCGATTCCCAATAAAATTCGATTTTCTTTTTCGGCATATTCCCAAAGAAACTGATCAAGAGAAAGTGGTTGGTCATTATTGAGGAGATTTCCAGTGACAAAATTGGTCAACATCATAGGCTTTGCTCGCTCAAAATGCTGAATGGACATTCCAGTATTTTTTTGAAAAAAGCGACCAATTTTAGCATATTTTTTAGGACTATAAAAATCAGAAAGTAATTGTCCTTCTGGTAAATCCATCGATTGTTCTCCTAATAATAGTTCTGCTTCTTTTAGATTTATTTCCGTTGCAAAAGTATCACAGGTTTTGATTTTTTCACAAACTAAGTCTTGATAATCGAAGGCTCGAATATCTCTAACATGCATGGTTCCGAATAGGTAGGAAGTCCCAGGTAAATTTGGTTTGTCAATCTGCCAAAGGAGTTGGGGTGGCTTTTTTTTGGTTTTGGCCATAGGAAGTAAAAATAAAGTGCTAGCTAAAAAAAAATCACGTGCCGTAAGCACGACACGTGAAAGTTTCTCTTATAAGTTATCATCATGCTTTCCTGACTATGATGGCTGATAATTAAATGGCAAAATCCGCGAATCTTTGACCGTAGATAACGTCATTAATGTTTTTAGACGTTCGATCTCTTCAATTTGAGAAAGAGTCTTAAACAACAGCTTTTCGTAAGTAGGAATATCTTTACAAACTATTTTAATTAAAAAGTCTGCTTCTCCAGTAATGATATAACATTCGGTTATTTCATCAATGGCTTTAATCTTATCTAAGAAGTGATTTAATGCACCTTCTTTTTGCCACGCTAAGGAAACGAGTACAAAAGTCTTTACGTTTAGCCCTATACTTTGTTGATTAACAACTGCGTGATAGGATTCTATAATTCCAGATTGTTCCAATTTTTTCACTCTTTCCAAAGTCGGTGCTGGAGAAAGTCCGATCTGCTTTGACAAATCAAGATTGGTAATTTTACTATGTTCCTGTAAAATTTTAAGAATCTGTAAATCAATTTTATCCAATTTGCTATCTGCGCCTGTATTATTATCCATAATTTTGAGTTTCTTTTTTTAAGTTTGGCCTGCAATTTATTTACAAAAAAAATAAAATACAAGCGATTAGACAAAAAAACGATTAATTATTTGTTAACAAAGCTCTTCTGTACACTAATTAAAATTTTATTCTGAATACGAAAAAAGGCTATAAAAGGTTTCATCCATAAAAAATACGCCGAAAAAAGTATTTCCTCGGCGTATTTGAATGGTTTTATATTTTAATGAACCATCACTAAGGGAAAATTCCCAAAGCAATATAATCACTACTGATCTTCTGTAGGGCGCTAATAAACGCAGCAGTTCGTAGATCTTCTACTTTTCTTTTTCGCTTTTTAATTGCACGAATTTCGTTATAAGCAGTAATCATCGTCTCTTCTAGTCCAGAACGCACTAGATCTACCTCATCGGCTCCTCGCGTTAAGAAATCTCTTTCTTTCATTCCGATGGTTTTACCTGTTAGTCTTTCTACCAAAGCTACAATATTTGTATAAGTTTGATTATCAAAACGTTTTTCCATTCGGCCAAAACGCATGTGAGAAAGATTTTTTAGCCATTCGAAGTAAGAAACCGTTACTCCACCAGCATTGATATACATATCTGGAATAACCATAATTCCTTTTTTACGAAGAATGGCATCTGCTTCAGAAGTTACCGGACCGTTGGCAGCCTCTGCTACGATTTTTGCTTTAATACGGTTAGCGTTATCCACTCGAATTTGATTTTCAAGTGCTGCAGGAATTAAGATATCACAATCGATTTCTAGTACTTTTTTGCGTTGCGGCAATTCTTTAGCACCAGGAAATTTCAGAATAGATCCCGTCTTTTTGAAGTGCTTGAGTAATTTAGCAACGTCAATTCCTTTTTCGTTATAAATGGCACCATCATGCTCTGCAATACAAGTAATGATCGCATCCCCTTCTTCTTGAAAGATCTTAGCACAATAGCTTCCTACATTACCAAAACCTTGAATAGCTACTCGCTTACCAGCTAAACCAACGGTTAGGCCGAGTGCTTCCATATCATCTTTGTGGCTACAAGCTTCCCGTACGCCGTAAAAGACACCACGACCAGTTGCTTCGGTTCTTCCTTGAATACCATTTTGGTGTACCGGTTTTCCAGTTACACAACCAGCAGCATCAATTTCTCCTCCTTTGAAGGAAACATAGGTATCTAGAATCCAAGCCATCTCTCGTGATCCTGTTCCATAATCAGGAGCAGGAACATCGATTCCAGGACCGATAAAGTTTTTACGAATCAATTCTGCGGTATATCGACGCGTAATCAATTGTAATTCATGTTCAGAATAATCACGTGGAGAAATTTTCACTCCACCTTTTGCGCCACCAAACGGCACATCCACGATCGCACACTTATAAGTCATCAAGGAGGCCAAGGCCATCACTTCTTCTTGGTGTACTTTCTGAGAATACCGGATTCCTCCTTTGGTTGGAAGACGGTGGTGACTATGTTGTACTCGATAAGCTTCGATTACTTGATAATCTTTTCCAATTTTTACAGGAAAACGCATCTGGTAAACAGAGTTACAGGCTTTGATTTGTGCCAATAATCCTTTTGGTAAACCAGTGTGGGCGGCTGCCCGATCGAAGTTGCTACTTACACTTTCTAGAAAGCTGACTTTCGCAACAGGTTGTTTGACTTTTTTAGCTTTTGCCATGATTAATAATTTGGTCCTCTAATTTTGTTAATTTTTTATCCATATAATACATAAAACACATAAGGCCAATAAAACCAACCACAATTACTGCCACCACCACATAAATTTTACCAGTACTTCGTAAAAAATCCATACCTGGACCTTCTTGAGCAGCTAGTAATGGTGTGAAAGAAGTAAGTAATAAGCAAAGTAGCCAGAGTATACGATGTTTCATACAGAGTTGTTAAGGTGGGTCAAACTTCGGTTTTTTTTTTAGCATTACAAAATGTAATGCTAATTTCTTTTTGAAGTGTCCAAATTTGGTTAATCAAAATATAATTTATCCCGTAAA
>JALZUU010000465.1 GCA_023300665.1 Saprospiraceae bacterium
TTCAGAAAATGGAGATTATTCACTTAGCGTGACCACCGAAAATGGATGTTCTTATCTTTCTGAATCGCTGTCTGTAATTGTGAGTAGTGTTGATGATTTGACCAACTTAGTAGACTTTACGGTTTTTCCATTGCCGTTTCAAGCATATTTGAATTATAAAATTTCATTCGAAAATCCTATAGAAGTAAAAGTCTCTCTTATCGGTCAAAATGGAAAAATAATCCAAGAAAAGAAATTTCCTAGAACGGTTACCATCAATGATCAAATCATAGCGGAAGATTTGACGAGTGGTGTTTATTTATTAAAAATAGAAACAGCAGAAGGTGTTGCGGTAAAGAAAGTTATTCACTTTTAAATAACCGCTAAATTTTCCAATGATTTTTCTAGATCTTCTGGTCCTGTAAAATGAATAGATTGGATGCCGAGCTTTTGCGCAGCAGTAACATTGCGTAAAGAATCGTCAATAAAAATAGCAGTGTCTCGATCAATTTGATAGCGATCTAATAATAATTCATAAATTGCTGGATCTGGTTTTTTGATACCTTCATCTCCTGACACTAAAATTTCATCAAACCAATTTAAAAATTCAAATCGCTTAATAGCAATTGGGAAAGTTTCGGCAGACCAATTGGTGAGCCCGTAGATACGATATTTTTTAGATGCTTTTAATTTTTTTAAAATAGCAACTGTTCCAGCAATTTCACCTCCCAACATTTCTTCCCATCGATCAAAGTAAGCATTGATTTCTTTTTCATATTTTGGAAATTTAGGAACCAATAAATCAATGCCATCTTGCCAACTACGACCCGCATCCTGTTGCTCATTCCAATCCATGGTACAGACTTCTGATAAAAAATATTCCATTTCTTTTTCATCTGAAAAAATCTTCTGATATAAATTTCGTGGATCCCACTTGATAAGTACTTTTCCTAGATCGAAAATAAAAGTCTTGGTCATTTTTTGATTGTTGAATGGATTTTAAAAAATACTCACTACTTCAATGATTTTAAAACAACTCAGGATATCTTGCCAGAAGGTATTCTAAGTCACTTTCAGCAGCTAAATATCCAAAGGCTGGCCAATAGCTAGTTTTTAAAACTCTTTGAAAAATATCAACGGCTTTTTGTGCATCACCGTTATATAAATACCAGTTACCAACTCCATAACCTTGTGTTGCCATATCTAGTTGCCGTCCAGCTGCCGTATTGGAAGAAGTAAGAATATCATCTGGAGAACGTAATCCTTTATACATCAATAGGCGTTGGTGATATGTTTCATTTTCAATCAAGACCAATTCTTTGGAAATCGTATTTAATAATTTCTTTGGTTTTTCTGTAAGGCCGCGTCTTCGATAAGTCATATACAACCAGTCAGCCGTAGCACATCTTAAGTCCGCATTTGTAGAATATTTTAAACAAGATTCGTAAGCAATTTGTGCCTCTTTATAATTTTGTTGTAAATAATGTGCCAGACCAAGGTGATACCAGATGTTAAATTGTAAGGTAGACAATGGTTTGTTGAGTCGATTAGGAATACCATCTGGTTCAATTTGTATTGGGCGATTACCAACGAGTCGCGCCGCTTTCATCAGGTCATCCACTGCTTCTATTGGTTTTCGAATAGAAATATATCTATGTCCACGATGTCGGTAGAGTTCTGGTGAATCAGGGTGGTGTTTCATTCCACCAGTAAATACAGCGATCGCTTCTTGATAACGGGTTAAATAAGCGAGTCGGCGACCATACCAGATAATATTTTCGAGATTAGTCGAATCTTTAAGGAATTTCTGATAGGCGATATTTAGCATGGAATCTTTACGCGCTTGAACCACAGGTGCTTCTTGTACTGCCTGATAAGGAGTACCGCCAAAACCAACGGCTTCAATTCGTTCTTTCTTTTCAGGCGGAGGTGTAAGGGGTAAATCTGGTTTGCATCCCCAAATACCCATGAGTAGGATCGAAATAATAAAACTGGTCCGTATCATAAAAACAAAGGTAGAAAAAAATAATTAACCGCATCCATTCCAATTGACTTGAATAGTGCTACTATTTGATGTTAATTAATGAAAGTTTAGGTCAGTACGAAGGATTCGGTTGATAGATGACAAATTTCTATGTAGAAATGTTTGAAGCTGTTTAAGAATGTTCACAAAAGGTGAGGATAAGTGCTTGATAATGTGGGCGATGCTCATTTTTTTCTGTCCCGAATGCTTTCGGGAGAGAAAAAAATAGCAGAAGATCCACGTTATCAATGACTTGTTCGCAACCATTGTGCCTGCCTGCCAGAGGCACGAAGGCAGGCTTCATTTTTAAACAGCTTCTTTTATTATCTTAAACAATTTTCTAAAAATTAGGTTTATCTTGCGCACTAAATTATCACCTATTTTATGTCAAAGTCTATCACTATTTTTTGGTTTCGTCGAGATCTTCGTTTACACGATAATGCTGGTTTTTACCGTGCACTTAAAAATGAGAAAAATGTTTTACCCCTTTTTATTTTTGATCGAGAAATTCTTGATAAATTAGAGAATAAAAAAGATACCCGAGTAGCCTTTATTCACGACGAAATAACTCGGTTACATACAGAATTAAAAGAGCAGGGTAGTACGATTTTAGTTCGTTATGGGAATCCCGAAAAGATTTGGAAGGACTTGATGAAAACCTATACGATTAAGGCCGTTTATACCAATCATGATTATGAACCTTACGCAAAAAAAAGAGATGCAGCGGTAGCGTCTTTACTTGCTAAAAAAGATATTTCATTTAATACCTATAAAGATCATGTGATTTTTGAAAAGGAGGAAGTGGTCAAAGGAGACGGAACTCCTTACGTAGTGTTTACGCCATATAGCAAGATTTGGAAAGCGAAATTAAAAAGCCGGATGGTAAAAAACACGGCAGATAAAACAACCGCAAATATTTCTTATTTTTTTAAACCTTATCCTAATAAAAAATATTTTAAAAATCTTTTTACTACTAAATCAGAAAAAATAATTGCGCTTAAAGAGATGGGGTTTGAATCTGGAAATCAAGTTATTCCGGATCGTTCTGTTTCTAGAAAAATTATTAAAACCTACGATGAAAACCGAAACTTTCCGGCCATAGAAGGAACCTCTCGTTTGGGATTACATTTTCGGTTTGGAACTATTTCTATTCGGGACAAAGCTCTAAAAGCAAGTCGACTTAATGATGTTTTTTTAAGTGAGTTGATCTGGCGAGATTTTTACGCAATGAT
>JALZUU010000466.1 GCA_023300665.1 Saprospiraceae bacterium
GCGTCTGCTTCTCTTCTCGAAAATTTAACGGTACACTAAGCGTGTAGAAAGCTCTTCGATGCTTTGTCTGGACCAGGGTTCGAAACCCTGCAGCTCCACATTCAAGATCCTAAACGATCTTTTAAAACCTCACAGGATTTTTGTCTTGTGGGGTTTTTGTGTTTTTTGGGATAGAAATATAGGTATATTTCATTATATTTGAGATGTTTTATTAGATAGTTCTTTTGCTTTTGGAGAAGGAAGTGTCATTTATTATAAGACAAATGCAGATTATTCTATAGCTAGGTAACCTATAATGTTTCATCTAAATTATTATATGCAGTGTTTAATGAGGGGAATAAAAAATAAAAAAGTAAACAAATGGAGAAAACGGAAGATAAACTGATATTCAAGTCTTTTGAAATAAAAGGATTGTTTGGAGATAGGGATGTAATTATTCCTTACAATAAGAATGTTAAAATTCTTATTGGTGAAAATGGACTAGGAAAGACTACAATTCTGAATATTATATTCTATACTATAACGAATAGATTATATAAGTTAAGAACTCTAAATTTTGATTCTTTGTGTATTGAGTTTGCTGATGGAGAGAAGGCAAGTCTATCGAGAGATGATATTAATAATATAAATGATGAACAAGAGAAGTATCATTTTCCTCGAGAAACTATTGATGAAATAGCAAATAGTTTGACTAGCGAGGATATAGAAGGATTGACTAAATCTCTACAATCAGAAAGATCTTACCATAAGATACTCAATTACCCTGCTCTTAAAAAATTTAGACATCATTTGCCTCCTCGGTATATAGTTGCGATAGTTAAAGGTCTTTGTGGGGTTGCAGGTGCGAGTAAAGAAGTGAAAAAATTGAGAGAAAAAATAAAACAATATTTTCAAAACAAGGAGATCCTTTATTTTCCAACTTTTAGAAGAATTGAAGAAGATCTATTCAATTTAGGTTTTGATGAAGAAAAGTTAAAGCTATCAAAAACTGATAATAGATTAATTCAGTTTGGAATGCGTGATGTAAGAGAGAGGTTTAACAATGTAAAGAATGAAATTAACATTCTTTCAAGTAGAGGTTTGTCTCAAATATCCAGTGAAATCCTAAGTCAACTTGTAAAAGGTGTGCCAAATGTTGATGAAGGAACTTTTGATAAAATCAGTTCCAATGATATTGAGATTATATTAGCAAGAGTAGGGGATGCAATTTCTCAAGAAGATAAGAATCAAATAAATGAAATAGTCAGCAGTAAAAAACTAAGAGAATCTGATGATAAATATTTAATTTATTTTTTACAAAAATTAATTCAAATTTATGAACAGCAAAAAACGATAGATGTTGCAATTGAAAATTTTGTTAGAGTTTGTAATAAATATTTAATTATGTCACAGAAGGAAATTGTATATGAGGCAAGTGAGGTTGAGTTTTATCTGACAAATAAATATAATGATAGGAAGGTACTGTTAGATGAGTTGTTAAGTAAATTGTCATCAGGTGAAAAGCAAATAATATCGCTCTTTTCTAAAATATACCTATCCACAAAGAAGGAGTTTATCGTACTTTTTGATGAGCCAGAATTATCTCTTTCTATATTTTGGCAACAATTATTATTACCAGATATTTACTCATCTAAAAGGTGTAAATTTTTGTTGTCTGTAACACATTCTCCTTTTATTTTTGAGAATGAATTTGCTAATGCAGCAGTTGGATTGAAAGAATATATAAAGTTCCATTAAAGATGAATGTCAAGGATTTAATTTCAGCAAAAGAAAATTCTGCGAGTGTAGCGTTGCATAAGTTTATCTTATTAGTTAATACTTTTCCTGAAGATCTGTTTTGTTTCTTTGAAGGGAAAGATTCTCCTTATTTTTCACCTCGGATCGAAAGTGATTTTGAAGGAGAATTTCATCCGATAAACTGCAAGGGTAAAAAGAATGTGATTAAACTATTTGAATTAATCGAAAAAAAGAATGAGTACGACAAATACAAAAAAGCATTTTTTATTGATAGAGATTTTGACCAGTCAATAAAAAGTAAATATGATATTTTGTATGAAACCCCTTGTTATTCAATTGAAAATCTTTATTCAGGATTATCAACTTTCAAAAAAATATTAAAAAGCGAATTTGACTTAACCGAAGTCGACAAAGAATTTCAAGATTGTGTAGCTTTATATCAAGCACGACAAAATGAGTTTCATGACACTACTTTGCTTTTCAATGCATGGTATGCATGTTTAAAGGTAAAGGCTTTAAAAGAAGGTGTATCAACGAATGTAAATTTAGATAATAAATTGCCAAAAGGATTTGTAGTAATCAGAATTGAAGGCATCTCCCAAAATTATGATTTAGATAAAATCGATGAGACATTCACTAATTCATTAGCTTACGATAAACAGGAACTTCAAGAAAAGATAGAAGAATTCAAGCAAGTGGATAAAAGAAAAGTTTTCAGAGGGAAATATGAAATTGAATTTGTTTACGAAATAATAAAGGCTTTGATAAATGATGCTAATGACAAAAAGCTGAAAAAGTACTTAAAGAAAAGGACTAAACTGAATTTAGATAAAGCTCAGATCATTTCGCAACTATCTCAATATGCCGAAACTCCAGATTGTTTAAAAGAGTTCATTAATAATTTGAATTAGAATGAACCCCGTTGTGCCACCACAAGCTCAACCGCTAGTCCAACACAACAACCCAAAGCCGAGCGCTCGTTTAGACCTCCAGGTCTAGAGACAAAAAGTCTAGCCTCTTGTTTACACAAATTTATTGGAAAGTTAAAAGCAACTTCAATTGTGCCCCAGTAAATCCGCACATCCGCACATCAACCAACCCGCACATCAAAAAAATTCCCCATACATAAGATACCCCTAAAAGGGTATGTAAAACTTTCCCTGTTTTTCGTAAATTGCAGCTGTAAATTAGTTTTCTTAATATTTTTGCATAAGCAGCGGAATTTTACCATTTTTTTACTGCTTCCCCTCAGCATTCGTATCTACTCAGTATTTAGAGAGCCTACAACCCAAAAAGAAATTTGCCTCCATCTTATTTTCCCTAAATTACTCAATGAAAATCCTATTGCTGAGATTTAATTTTGAGGGACATTAACAGACTATGAATAAAACTTTTTCCATATTACCGGAAGAGCTCTGTATCCATGAGCTTTTTGCAGCACAGGCAGAACGTACGCCTGACGCTATCGCATTGGTATTTGGGGAAGCAAAAATGACTTATCTCGAAGTTGATCAACGCGCGAACCAACTTGCGCACTACCTAATCAGTCAGGGCGTTAAGATCGAATCATTGGTCGCTATCTCTTTACATCGTTCTTTTGAAATGTTTATTGGAATTTTGGGAATTCAAAAGGCAGGTGCTGCTTATGTTCCCATCGATCCTACCACTCCTCCAGAAAGATTATCGTTTATTTTCTCGGATACTCAAGCCCAAATTTGTTTAACGCAGGAGGGTTTAGAAAATATATTTACCAATCAAAACATAAAGACGGTCTGCCTAGATCAATGGGAGCAAATCGCTAATTTTCCTATCCAAAAACCTGAAATAGCAGTTACGCCTCAAAATCTAATTTACACTATTTACACCTCTGGCTCGACTGGTCAGCCAAAAGGGGTGCAGGTCGAACATCGCAATGTTCGAAATCTAATTCAGGCACAATTAAACTATGTCAACCATCCGGTTAAACGGTTTTTGTATGCCTATTCTTTTGCTTTTGATGGTGCTGTTTTACTCATCTATTGGACCCTATTAGATGGCGGAACACTTGTCATCGCCCCGGAAAGCCTAGAGAAAGATATTTCTAATCTGGCTTCCTTTATTAAAAATCAGCAGATATCGCATTTGCTTACCTTTCCTTCCCTGTATAACCTCTTACTAAATGAGGTTCAGCCCAAACAACTGAACACCCTGGAATCGGTAAGCGTTGCTGGAGAAGCCTGTCCGGCTGCTCTAGTCAGTCAGCATCATTCGATATTTGTTGATACTAAACTTTTAAATCAATTTGGTCCCACTGAGGCGACCGTTGGTTGTTCTATTTTTACAACATCGCCCAATTTTAAAGGAGATAAAGTGCCTATCGGAAAAGCGATTGACAATACCTTTCTTTATGTTTTAAATGAGCAACGTCAACAAGTGCCCGTCGGAGAAATTGGAGAAATATTTATTGGTGGTGCTGGCGTAGCGCGTGGTTATTTGAATCGACCAGCATTAACGGAAGAGAAATTTATTGAAAATCCTTTTGGCCCGAAAGGTCGAATCTATGCTACCGGAGATCTAGGTCGTTGGTTGCCGGATGGTAATCTGGATTTTATGGGTAGAAAAGATCACCAGGTAAAACTGCGAGGTTATCGAATTGAATTGGGAGAAGTAGAGGCGAAAATCTGTAAACTATCTGCTACCTTGAACACGGCAGTTTTACTAAAAGGAGACGATCCTAGTTCACAGAAATTAGTGGCTTATTTGGTTTTAAAAAATAATGCGTCCTTAACTATTGGACAACTTCAAGATCAACTTTCTAAAACTTTACCAGCATATATGATTCCAGCGGCAATGGTCTTGATGGATAAAATGCCACTAACGACTGCCGGAAAAATTGATCGTAAAGCATTGCCAGAACCTTCTCGTAAAAGACCCATTTTAGAAACAACTTACGAAGCGCCTGTTACTGTTTTAGAAAAATATTTAACAGACCTTTGGCAGGAAATTTTAGGAATAGAAGAAATTGGTATTCACGATAAGTTTTTTGAATTGGGTGGAAATTCTCTACAAGCCGCTCAGTTTATTAATAAAATTCAAGATAAAATTGGAGAGACCATTTTTATCGTAACGATCTTTACCGCTCCTTCTATTGCCGCGTATAGTAAGGTGTTGGAATCTCAATATCCAGCTGCGATAAATAGGGTTTTTAATCAAAAAAATAAATCAACTAATCAGAAAACGGAAATAGAAAAATTGACCGCTGCTGATTTTAGAAATTTTAAAAATATTATTCCGAAGTTACCTAAATCGTCAGATATGGTTACTACCAAAAAGAATAAACGCGCCATTTTTATTTTAGCGCCACCTCGATCAGG
>JALZUU010000467.1 GCA_023300665.1 Saprospiraceae bacterium
GCTTGCGCAAATCCAAAATACCGACTAAACGTTCGGGTGTATAGTGAGTATCCTTGGCAAAACATGTTCGTATATAATATGTTCTTGCGATTAACAGAAAAAGAAAGAGCAGTATTTACACCGGACTGGGAAGTATTTGCTTTTCCTGGTGTACTCGCAGATCCTAAAAAGCATGGTACTCGACAGGAGAATTTCTCTATCGTCAACTTTACAGAAAAGAAAATTATCATCGGAGGAACTGCTTACACAGGAGAAATCAAAAAAGGTATCTTCTCTGTTTTGAATTTTATCCTACCAGTTGAAAAAAATGTTTTATCCATGCACTGTTCCGCTAACACTGGTGCAAGTGGAGATACGGCGTTATTTTTTGGTTTATCCGGTACAGGTAAAACAACCTTATCTAACGATCCAGCACGTCGCCTGATTGGAGATGATGAACATGGTTGGTCTAAAGAATCTGTTTTTAATTTTGAAGGAGGTTGTTATGCTAAGACAATCGACTTGTCTCCAACAAAAGAACCACAGATTTATGCAGCGATTAAGTTTGGTGCCTTATTAGAAAATATCGGATTTGAAGAAGATGGTTGCACTGCTAATTATGCAGACACTGCTATTACACAAAATACCCGAGTAAGTTATCCGATTTATCATATTGATAATATCATGTTTAAGTCGCGAGGAGACTTACCTGAGAATATCTTCTTTTTGACTTGTGATGCTTTTGGCGTACTGCCTCCGATCAGTAAGTTGACTCCAGATCAGGCGATGTATCACTTTATCAGTGGTTATACTGCCAAAATTGCTGGAACAGAAGAAGGAATCAATGAACCTCAAGTAACGTTCTCTGCTTGCTTTGGTGCACCATTTTTACCATTACATCCAGCAGAATATGCAGAGATGTTAGGAGATAAAATCGAAAAAGGTAGCCGTCGTGGTGATGGCGAAATCAACGTATGGTTGGTCAATACTGGCTGGACCGGTGGTAAGTACGGTGAAGGAAATAGAATCGAATTATCTTACACCAGAGCAATGATTAAAGCAGCTTTAACAGGTGTACTTAATAAGGTAGAATACCAAAAACACCCGATCTTTCAATTGGATATGCCTAAGACTTGTCCCGATGTACCTAACGCGGTACTTAACCCACGGGATACTTGGAGAAATGAGAAAGAGTACGATCAGGTAGCCAATGACTTGGCTGGTCGTTTCGAAGAGAACTTTAAAAAATACAGTGATAAAGCCTCAGATGCAATTACGAGTGCTGGACCGAAAGTAGCTACGACTTAGTAGCGAAAATATAAAATATAAAAATAGCCGCCCTGAGTAATTGGGGCGGCTATTTTTTTGCAATTGCTAATTCAAATAAACTATTTTGCCTCTAATACTTTTAGCTCCTTAAGCGATAATCGTAATTGAATATAAGCCAGTATTTTTTCAGCTTCTGCTTCTTTTTGACCAAGGGATAATCCAGATTTTTCTTTCCAATCGATCATTAAAACAGGTGTTTTGTCAATGGTGGTATTTTCTAAATTTACATTGGCAATATCTTTTGAAATACTATAACTGGCCAAGGAAGGAAATAAAACCTTTATCTCTTTTTTGAGTTCTAAGAGCACCATGTTTTCGTTGGTCAGACTATCAATTTGGCTTTGCAATTGGTTGATAATTTGTTCTTGATTGGTGCGTTTTATTTTATTGTCAATAACTGCTTTTTCATATTCTGTACGACCTGACTTTAGGGATTCAAGTTCCGCTTTTGATTTTTCATCTTGAAGAAAATTTAAACTAAATTGTCGAGCACCTTTTGCTTCTAATTCTAGGTGGAAATTTTTAATGGTGTTTGCGTCGAAATATTCACCAGCATTTATTTTTATATCTGTAGAATCCGTTCCAACTATTGGATCAATTTGATAAATAGCATTTTTAAAATTATTCTCTAAATAAGTATTAATGACATTTTGTTGTTTGGCTTTATTTAATACTTTGAATAAAATTTGACCACTTGGAATAATCATCAATAAGGCAAACAATCCTAAAATTAAACGCGTTCTATTTTCTTCTTTTGGATTTAAAAAGGTCTTTTTTGGAAATTTTAAAAACCGTACAATCATATAAGTTGCCAACGAGACAAAAGTGGCATTTAAAAAGAACAAGTAAAAGGAATTCAACATAAAAGTCCAGTTCCCATTGGCGAGTCCATAACCTGTTACACAGAGTGGAGGCATTAATGCAGTCGCAATAGCAACTCCCGGAATAGCATTGGATTTATCTTTACGACTACCCGAAATAATTCCTGCCACGCCCCCAAAAAAAGCAACCATCACATCCAATAAGGTAGGAGCCGTTCTGGCTCGAATTTCTGCTGTTTCCGTACCAAAAGGAGTCAACCAAAAATAAAGTGTACTGGTTATTAAAGCAATGACAATGGCGATACCAAAATGTTTTAAAGCTAATAATAAGGCATTATTATCATTAATACCAACCGCTAAACCAACCCCTAAGATGGGGGACATCAGCGGGGAAATAAGCATCGCTCCAATAATGACTGCTGGAGAATTTAAGTCTAAGCCCAATGAAGCGATCATGATGGAACACATCAATAACCAAACATTGGCACCGGCCATTTTTTTATTATTCTTGATATTGACAATGGTTCCTTCACGGTCAAGCCCAGCGTTTAAATCAATTAGATTATAAAAAAAATCACCAAAGCTGCGCATCACGTCCCCAAAATGGGTTGGTTTTTTAGCACCTTTATTTTTTAATAATGGATTCGAATCATTGCTCATGTAGCAAATTTTTAAAATGAAATAGAATATGGTAGATGAGAATCTCTATTTATAAAT
>JALZUU010000468.1 GCA_023300665.1 Saprospiraceae bacterium
TTCCTCAGTTATTTTGGTCCGTGGCAATTAAAGTTAGAAAACCTTTTACTTGTGCAGATTATCGCAGCGACACTGGGAAGTATCATCGCGTGGAATTTTGGTAAAAAGTTCTTTACCATTCAAGAATATAAAATCGACTGGGCTTGGGTAAAAGAGTTATTCCGTTTTGGAAAATTTACCTTTGGTACCAATCTCAGCACCATGCTCTACAAAGGGATCGATAAACTGATGCTAGGGAGCTTTGCTGGTACGGTTTCTACTGCCCTATACGACGCAGCAATCAAGGTGACCAATCTCGTGGATGTTCCTGCGATGACTGTTGCATCAGTCGTTTTTCCGCAAAGTTCGATTCAATCTGACCAAAATGATCCAGCAAGGATAAAAGCCTTGTACGAACAATCGGTTGGAGCCATCCTAGCCATTATTTTACCCTTTATTTTAGTGGTCTTTATGATTCCAGAATTTACCATCTGGGTAGTGGCTGGAAATGATTATCTCGATGCAGCTCCTGTTTTACGATTAACAGTCTTATACGGCTTATTTCTACCTTTTGCCATTCAGTTTGGTACCATCCTCGACTCGATTGGACGACCTAAGATTAATTTTATTTTCACGCTAATTGGTGTAACCTTAAACGTTACCCTTAATTATATTTTTATTAAAGTACTTAACTTGGGAATCTATGGTGCCGCTTATGGAACCTTATTAACCTATGGCATATCATTTGCCCTATATCAGATAGTCTTGCGAAGGATGTTTCGTGTCAATGCATTAATGGCTTTTACACATATTCCTGGATTTTATCGACAAGGCTGGGATATTTTGAATGGTTTTCTTCAAAAGAAAAAGTAGAAAACAGGAAAATAATTAGTATTTCAAAGCTAAAACGCTTAGCCGTAGCTTAATTAAGTCAATGAATTTTTGCTAAAAAACTCGTGTTTTAATAAAAAAAAGCTAAGGTTTTGTTAATCTTTTACCCCATTAAACGCTCCGGTGTTAATTAATTCAAATAATTTTCACTAGACGGGGCTTGCATCAAAAAAATACGCATCTTGCAATTGTAATCCTAATACATTTTCCACACTAAATCATCATATACCCAACAAATAGCCTCCTTACACCGTTTGGAGTAACAGGGGTTATTACAGCTTCTTTCAAGCGTTTAAGATTAATAGGATTTTAATGTGTATCCCAATTATTGAACATGGATTATGATATAATATATTTTTCTCTCTTTCGCTGGAATGGTCCATATTCCTCGATCTCTGTTGCGTTAGCGCGAGAATTTTCTCGTACTCGTAGGGTATTTTACATCAACAACCCATTTACCCTAAAAGACTCGTTAACTAATGATCCACAAATAGAGACCGTAATTCCAAGAGTAGCCTCAGGCAAAATTACTTTTCAAGCTAATGCAGAAAATGATAATTTAGTTGCCGTTACGCCACCCTTTACTTATCCAATCAACTTCTTACCAGAAGGAATGATTTATGATAAAATTTCCGAGCAAAACAATAAGGTTATTTATAATGCTGTGCAGCAAACAATAGAACGATACAACATAAAAAAATATGTTTTTATCAATTGCTTTAATCCGTTTTATGCACCAGTTTTACCGACTAGTTTTAAACCAATTGCCAATATCTATCAAAGTGTAGACGATATTTCTCAAGAAGATTATATTGCTCGACACGGAGTTAGGCTTGAAGATAAAGCGATTGCTAAGGCAGATTTAACCTTGGTGACTTCTCAAGAATTGTATCGCCTTAAATCTCCGATCTCTAAGAACGTTCAAATTCTTAATAATGCCGCAGATAATAAAAATTTTAGTCGCGCCATCAACGAAGAATTTGATAGGCCTGAAGAATTAGTAGATCTAAATAAAAAGATCATAGGTTTTATTGGTAATCTCGATGAGGTTAGAATTGATTATGGGCTCTTAAAAGCCATTGCTGTCGGTCATCCTGATAAACAGCTTGTATTGGTTGGCCCTTTAAATAATACCCAGTATAAAAACCTTGGATTGGACCAAATGGACAATATTACATTTACAGGCCCCAAGGATATTTCGGAGCTACCTGCTTATCTAAAATATTTTGATACTTGTATTATTCCATTTTCTAGAAATTTACTGACCAAAAGTATCTATCCATTAAAAATAAATGAATATCTTGCAGCAGGAAAATCAGTCGTTTCTACTGACTTTTCCCCTGATATTGCCAGTTTTAAAGATTTTATCCATCTGGCAACCTCAGAAACTAATTTTGTCAATCTAATTGACTGGGCTATTACGGATAATTCACCTGATAAAGTGGTGGCTCGGACAAAAAAAGCTGCAACCAATACCTGGGAAACCAGAATAAAAGAATTTGAAAAATTGGTGGAGCCGTTTTTGCAAAAAGAAAAAATAAACAATAAGAGTTTGTCTAAACTTTCCTGATTTTGAAAAATTGAGAAGATTTGGACAAGCTTTAAGGTAAAAGACCATACTACTACTAGACCTGATTTGTTTTAAAGAAGCTAAACGCTCTATTAAAAACCATCAAGTCAACTGAATTTACTGATACTACTACAATGCTGCAAACATCTAAAGGCCCCGGGTTTCGATCCTGGCTGTCTAACCAACTTCTTTTTCAAAAGCTAAATAGTCCCGTTGGACTAGGACTATTGCTACTGCTTGCCATTGTCATATCTTATGCTATTGCTATCCTAGAACTCAAAATAGGAATTGTCATTCTAGGAGCCATCATTGGTATCCCTATCGTCGGTGCTTGTTTATTCAATCCTATTTATGCCATCTGGACCATCTTAATTGTTGGTGTTTTCGTAGATTTTTTAAAGAAAATGGTAGACGCTCCCTTTGGTACGGCGTTAGATGGACTTCTATTCGTCAGTCTATTCGGAGTACTTATTCAACAAATACATAAACGAGATTTATCATTTGCCAAAAATGCGATTAGTGCTTGGGTTTTTGTCTGGGTGGTTCTCAACCTGCTAGAAATATTGAATCCATGGGCAGGTAGTAGGTTAGCTTGGCTCTATACGGTTCGAAGTATGGCTGGACTGATCATTCTATACTTTGTAGCCATTTCCGCCTTCAATAGTTATAAAATTATTACTAAAACTATTAAGCTGATTATTGGGCTAGCCCTACTCTCTTCATTATATGGATTAAAACAGGAATTTCTTGGCTTTTCCAATTCAGAGTTAACTTGGCTGTATTCAGATCCTAAACGGCTTGAATTGATCTATCAATGGGGTCGACTACGGATATTTTCCTTCTTTTCAGATCCAACCACTTATGGCGTTTTTATGTCCTATATGGGTACTTTCTGTTGTGTATTGGCCACAGGTCCATTTAGCACAAAAAAGCGAGGAATTTTACTCTTTTCCGCTCTGTGTATGTTTGCCTCCATGGTTTATGCAGGTTCTCGAACACCTTTCGTCTTAGTACCTTTTGGATTCATTGTTTTCACACTAATTACCTTAAAAAAAGAAATTATCATCGGAGCCATGATGATGGCAATACTAGGACTTGGATTTATTATGAAAGGAACTAGTAATCCAGTATTATTCCGTTTACAGTCTGCCTTTATTCCAAAACACTCGGATGATACGATGCAAGTTCGATTTAAGAACCAAAAATTTATCCAACCGATGATTCACCGGCATCCAGTAGGCGTTGGCTTAGGAAGTACCGGAGTATGGGCAAAACGGTTTACTCCAGACTCTTTTTTAGCAGATTTTGCCCATGATAGCGGATTTGTGCGGATTGCGGTCGAATTAGGATGGATTGGCCTCTTGATTTACATGGCATTTTTATTTACCTTGTTGCGATATAGCATATACTATTACTTAAGAGTTAGAAATCAGAAGATAAAATGCCTTTATTTAGCATTTACAGTCGTTTTATTTCAATTAACCTTAGCTTGCTATCCACAGGAAGTATTAGTACTTTTGCCTACTAGTTTAGTCTTTTACTCCATTACTGCTGCCGTAGTTAGGCTAAAAGATTTTGACGACATACACAACCAACACACATCATCCTTAACTTCCCCTGCTCTTCCGCCTATCATGGTGGAGACAAATGGTGTATATTCCTCCGAACATGAATTAATTGACCTACCGGCTACAAAAGAACGGTAGTTAAATAAACATACTAAACAAACAACATTACTATGAGCAATTCAGACGAACGCTTTGAAGAGGTCGAACTAAGTCAAAGGGAACAAATCATTGAGGTTATCGCTACTTCTATTGCTGTCCTGCTTTTGTTAGGAAGCTTTATGAAAGTGATGTTTTTCTAAAAATTTTTCTGAAATGATTTTTGAGAGTCGGGTCTATTGAAGACCTTTCTTTCGCTTACCTTTTTTAACCAACTTACTATGCCAGTTCTTCCGCTAATCAAGCGAACGGGACAATGGCTTTCACATCAATTTATCCAAGAAAAAATGGATAATCCGTTAGGGTATATCATATTGATTACACTAGCAATACTTGTGGGCTATTCCGTTTCTATCTTTGGTAAAATGAGCATCATTTTACCCATTCTTATTGTCGCACTTCCAGCTGCAGCCGCCTGTCTAGTCTATATGGATATTGGGATAGGGGTCTCCATCATCACTGCCTATATGATCGGTGTGGCCGCTAAGGTCGCCGAGAATGTTCCCTTTGGAATTGCCTTAGATGCACTCCTCTTTTTGATGTTTGTAGGGTTATTAATCCGACAAATTAAGGAGCGAGACTTTGAGTTTGCCAAAAACAAAATCAGTTATTTTATCATCGTTTGGGTGATTTATAATCTTCTAGCATTTTTTAATCCATGGGCACAAAGTCAACTTGCTTGGGTATTTACCGTTCGAAGTATGGCCGTATTGGCGCTCATGTTCTTTATTGCTGCTTACGCTTTTAAAGATCTAAAGACGATTTTTCGTATTCTTAAGCTGATCATTTTCATGACCTTTATTTCCGCACTTTATGGTTTAAAACAGGAATTTGTAGGATTTTTTAGTTGGGAAATGGAGTGGCTATCTGCAGATGAAAAGCGAATGCAGCTGATCTATCAGTGGTCTCGAATTCGGGTTTTTGGCTTTTTTAGTGATCCAACCAACTACGGAATGCTACTTAGCTATATGTCCACCTTCTGTATTGTTTTGATGACCGGTCCCTTTAAAATTTGGAAAAAAATACTTCTGGGATTTGCCGTAATCTGTATGCTCGCTGCTATGGGATTCGCTGGATCTCGAACTCCTTTTGTATTATTTCCCTTTGGGCTATTTATTTTTGTTCTTCTTAAAATGAATAAAAAAATCATGATTTTCACTGCGGTTACTAGCGTTCTGGCCTTAGCAGTTGTCATGAAAGGAGGACACAGTAATGCGGTACTTTTTAGAATTTCTTCCGCTTTTAATCTGAGTAAGAGTGCTGATACGCTAGACGTAAGATTTGAGAGTCAAAAACTAATTCAACCTTATATTCATCGACACCCTATCGGTATGGGACTAGGAAGTACAGGGGTTTGGGGACACCGCTTCTCTCCTAATTCATTTTTATCTTCTTTCCAACATGATAGTGGATTTGTGAGAATTGCCGTAGAATTGGGATGGATTGCCTTAATTATGTATTGTTTGATGCTTTATACAATTGTAAGAACTTGTATCTACTATTATTTTAGGGTTAGAAATCCCAAAATCAAAGTGGTCTATATGGGATTGGCTACGATCTTTTTCCAGTTAATCTTGGCATCATACCCGCAAGAAGCCATTATTATTCTACCAACAAGTATCAATTTTTATGTATTCTTAGCAATATTAGTGCGTATAAAGGATTTTGACGATCCACCACCAACGAAGAAAAGAAGTAGTGGTTTTGGTAATTATGCCAAAGAGTACGTTAGTGTAGAAGGAATACCTGTGGATAAAAATATGGTAGAACCTGATCTGGAAAAGACAAAAGGCGGAAGTAAACGAAAAACGCGGCCTTTCGGCATAAATCTTGAATTTAAAAAAGGTGGTATTTGGCCTAAGTAAAATACAGTTAGCCATTTTTAGCTTAAAGCTTAAAATTTTAACTTTATCTAATACTTAAATTGGATTCTTTTGCTTATTTTGAAGAAACAAAAAGATTGTTTAATATTTTCTACTTTAAATCACCTAAATTAGAGACTTGACAAAACAATCAAATCTCTTGAATTATAAAATTACGAAAATGAAAAAGTTGACCTTTTTGGTTATCTGCACCTTATTACTCTCGACCCTAAGCGCACAACAAATGATTGACTTCGACAAAGTCGTGGTTCCAGAAGGCTCGCGCGCTCGTACTTTTGAAGACTATTTGGTTCAGTTGGCTTGGATGAATAACCCAGCAAATAAAGCTTTCGATGAGGAAATCAAAATCGCGGAAGCAGAAGTTAGTATTCAAAAATGGAAGTGGACAGATGATCTTGATGCCATTTTTAACTATAATGAAAGTCATTTTATATCAGATTTTCGCCCTGACGTAAGTATTGAAAATCCAAATCAGCTTTTTACGATCTATCCACGATTCAATCTCGGTGCTCGAATCAAACTCAGTACTTTGATTAATAATCCAAAGGAAAGAAGAAAAGCAGAATACGAAGTAAAAATAAAAGAACTGGAAAAGGATCAGGAAAAATTAGCTGTCCGTGCTACTACCCTAGAACGCTACCAGAACTATTTAGTCGCTAACGAAATTCTACTTACGCGTAAACAAGCAGAAGAAGATTCTTATCAGACCTATTTATTGGTTAAAGAAAAATTTCGACGTGGAGATGCAGAATTAGATGATCACAACTCTGCATCTACTAGTTACTTTAATGCAAAAGAAAAGTTTATTACTGCCAAATCTGATGTAAAAGTTACCATCATTCAATTAGAAGAAATGATCGGGATTCCTTTCGTAGATGCGCAAAAGAATGGACCAAAAGAAAAAAAGAAGTCTAAAAAGAAATAAACCTTATTATTTTTAGTAATCTATATCAAAGCAGAGATAAACGACCTACCGTTTATCTCTGCTTTTGTTTCCAGCCATTTTTTCTTAATTTCGCTTTGGCTTTGGCTTTTTAAATCAAGATAAATCCAAATTAATTAAAACTTAAGAAAATATTATGACCTCTATTCATCGCTTTTGCTTGCTCTTTTCCCTTGTACTTTTCTTTTCCTGTAAAGGACCAGAACTTGCGAAGGTCGAAAAAATAATTCCTACTGATAAAAGTCTGACCGAATCTACCGTCAGTGTTAATACCATCAAAGGACATATCTATTTTCTAGCTTCCGATGAGATGGCTGGTCGAGATACGCCATCCGATGAGTTGAATATCGCAGCTCGTTACCTCGCAACTACCCTAGAACGTTATGGAGTAAAAAAGATTCCTGGAGCTGATAGCTATTTGCAGCCTGTTCCTATGAAAAAAATTACACCAGCAACCACCGGGACCATTACGGTCGATAAAACTAGTTTTAATTTGGCAGAGGATTTTCTATTACTGAGCGGAGAAAATGTAAACCTTGAAGGAGAAATCGTTTTCCTCAATCATGGGACAGAAGAAGAATTTAAAAATGGAAATCCAAAAGATAAAATTGTCGTAACCTTAGCAGGATACGAAGGCCAGTCCAATCCACAAGAATGGTTTTTTGCTGGACGAGAAAAACGAAAAAGAGGAAAAGATTTTGGTGCCAAAGCAGTGATTGAAATCTATAGTAATGCACAATTACCTTGGTCTTTTTTACTTCAGTTTCTCAATCAACCTCGTACCATCGTAGATGATGAAGACCCAAATGAGGAAAAAAATAACACACCTTACCTATGGGTAAACGCAGGGGATCCTGCTGCTATTGCCGTTCTAAAAAAAGGAGAAGGTAGCCGTGGAAAAATTCAAGTTAGTGGTCTTAAAGAAGAAAAAGTAAAAACTTATAATGTCGTCGGAATGGTAGAAGGAACCGATCCTGCCGTAAAAGACGAATACGTTATTTACTCTGCCCACTACGATCACGTAGGTATCGGCGCACCAAACGCAGAAGGAGATACCATCTACAATGGTGCTAGAGATAATGCCGTCGGTAGTGTCACCGTACTCTCTGCTGCTGAAAATATTGCGAAGTATCCAACTCGTAGATCCGCTCAATTTATTTTCTTTACTGGTGAAGAAAAAGGATTGTTAGGTTCTGATTACTATGCAAATAATCCTATGCTTCCTTTGGATAAGGCAGTTTATTGTTTTAATAGTGATAATGCTGGATACAACGATACCAGTCGAGTTACCATCATTGGATTAACCCGAACACTCGCACAGCCATTGATCGAAAAAGCTTGTACCACTTTTGGACTGGACGCTAAAGAAGATGCGGTACCAGAACAAGGACTATTTGATCGTTCCGACAACGTAAACTTCGCTGCTAAGGGCGTACCTGCACCAACATTTAGTATGGGAATTACCGCTTTTGATGAAGCCATCAACCGATACTATCATCAGGCTGCCGACGGACCAGAAACACTCGATTACGATTACCTCGAAAAGTTTTTTAAATCTTATGTCTATGCTTGTCGCTTAATTGGAAATACCTCTCAATCTGTATTTTGGGTGCCAGGAGATAAATATTATGAAGCTGGTCAGGAGTTGTATAAGAAACCTTGATAGAGTGTTGAAACGCTTCGCTTGTTGAAGTGTTGAAATGTTGAAAAATCCCTTTTGATACGTAATGTACCGAAAAGGGATTTTTTATGTTTATCTTTAATAAAAATATTAAAACACAATCATGAAAAATATTCTCACAATTATATTCTTTTTAAGTTTTCTAAATTCAAATATCGCACAAGACATCAGTGGTAAATGGCTGGGAGTATTAAAAACACAGGGAATGGAACTTGATATGTATTTTAATATTTCTAAAAAAGAAAATAAATATACGGCCACACTAGATGTTCCCAAACAGGGTGCAAAAGGAATTCCTGTAACTGCTATTGAGCTAGCAGATACTACTTTAAATATTTCGGTAGGCAACTTGGGAATGACTTATGTTGGGATCGTCAAAAATGATTCGTTGGTCAAAGGAGAATTTAAACAAATGGGAACCTTACTTCCACTTGACTTAAAAAGAGTGACAGAAGAAGCCACTGCCTTGATTCGACCACAAACCCCAAAATCACCTTTTCCTTATCAAGAAGAAAAAATAACTTTTAGAAATAATAAAGATCAAATTACGCTAGCAGGTACGTTAACCGTTCCTCAAAACTTACGAGATTTTCCCGTCGTAATTTTGATCAGTGGTAGTGGTCCGCAAAATAGAAATTCAGAGATTTTTGGGCATCAACCTTTCTGGGTCATCGCAGACCACTTGACGCGTCAAGGAATTGGTGTACTGCGTTTTGATGATCGAGGAGTAGCCGAATCAGAAGGAGATTTTACTGCGGCTACTTCTTATGATTTTGCAGAAGATGTACGAGCTGCAGTGACTTATTTGAAAACCAGAAAAGGGATTCCTACCAATAAAATTGGTTTGATCGGACATAGCGAAGGAGGTGCCATTGCTCCCATAGTAGCAAGTGAACCAAATTCCGTCGGCTTTATTGTTTTGCTAGCAGGACCAGGACTGCCAGGGGATGAGCTTTTATTATTACAAAAAGCCACCCTCGAAAAAGCAAGCGATATTCCTGCTTCCATGATTGATCGCGGTCAAGTAATATTCCGTGGTGCCTATGATCGAATACTAAAGACAGAGTCAAAAGATCTAACGATAAAAGATAGCCTGATCGCTCATTTCCGTACCAGCTATAATAATTTTATGCCTGAGGACCAATTGCACCGGCTGGCTGATCAATTATCAAGTCCTTGGATGATGAGTTTCATTAAATACGATCCTACAACAGCGCTCGAAAAAACTAAAATTCCAGTCCTTGCACTCAATGGCCAAAAAGATTTACAGGTACCATCTAAGGAAAATTTGACAGCCATCGAAACAGCACTAAAGAAAGGAGGAAATGCAAACTTCATTACCAAAGAATTTCCAAATCTCAATCATTTATTTCAAGCTTGTGAAACTGGATTGGTCAACGAATATGGAGTACTGGAAGAAACTTTTTCAACAGAAGTTTTGGAGGAAATTACGGAGTGGATAAAAAATGGTAAGGACAAGAATAAGCATTAAGCTAGGGTGTTCGATTAATGGAAAAAACTAAAGGTCGGACCATTTATCAAAATGAGAACCATTCCATTTATTAACTAAATTTTGCTATTTGTTATATTTTCATTTTTATAGGATAGATTGGACACCTTAGCATTGAGGTTGTTTAAGTATTCATCGAGATTATCCCCTTTTTGTACTAGAGTTAGGATTTTTCTAAAAAAATTTCTTACATTTGGTAAACTTGCTTAAGTGCAAAAAACCAAATATTTTGAAAACAACACCTGCTATCATTTTCCACTCTTATATAAAAATTTAAGAAAGAAAATATTAGTACACTGTACAAAGTAGAATTTGGTCTAGCAAGTACCAAATTGGTGGGCCAGAGTCTCTAAATTGAATTGTCAATTAGTCAATAGTAGGGACTCTGGCATTTTGTACTTTTTATAGGTTTAAGTACGTGGACAAATTAAATTTTATAAAATATTTTTCAACTCACTTAGTTTCATCATACACTCGATCGGGGTCATTCCATTCAAATCTAATTCTTCTAACATCTCTTTTAATTTTGTAAAGGTAGGATCGGTAGATTCAAAGATGTTTAATTGCATCGGCGTAGTGGACATATTTTCCAACTGCTTTTTGATCGCCCCTTTCTCGTTTTTCGTCGTCGGAACATCAGATGGCGCTCCTTCTGTTTGAATAGACTTTTGTTCTAATTGACTTAGAATATATTGTGCGCGTTCGACGACCGACTTCGGCATTCCCGCCATTTTTGCTACATAAATACCAAAACTATGATTGCTACCTCCGGGCACTAGTTTTCGAAGAAAGATCACTTTATGATCCAACTCTTTTGTAGCAATACTCCAGTTTTTGATCCGCTCAAATTTATTTGCCAATTCATTTAATTCATGATAATGCGTAGCGAATAAAGTCTTCGGTCGGAATTTTCCATTATTATGTAAATACTCTGTAATCGACCAAGCAATAGAAATCCCATCATAGGTACTCGTTCCTCGTCCAATTTCATCCATCAAAATCAAACTACGATCAGAAATATTATTCATAATACTCGCCGTTTCATTCATCTCCACCATAAAAGTAGATTCTCCCGAACTGATATTATCCGTCGCCCCTACCCTCGTAAAGACTTTATCAATCAATCCAATTCGAGCGGATTCTGCAGGAACAAAACTTCCCATCTGTGCCATCAAACAGATCAACGCCGTCTGACGTAAGAGCGCCGATTTACCGGCCATATTAGGCCCCGTAATCATCATCACTTGTTGCTCATCATTATCTAAATATACATCATTGGGAACATAGGCATCGCCCAATTCTAGGTGTTGTTCGATCACCGGATGTCGACCGCTTTTGATATCTACGACATAAGAATCATCGACCGTTGGTTTACAATAATTATTTCGAATCGCTACGTTGGCAAAAGCCAATAAACAATCGAGGCGCGCAATGCTGCCGGAATTTTTCTGGACCGGTGGAATAAAATCTGCTAATTTTAAAACCAGTTCTTCGAATAATCTATCTTCAATTACTAGAATTTTTTCTTGCGCACCTAAAATTTTAGCTTCTAGTTTTTTAAGCTCTTCGGTGATATATCTTTCGGCGTTGGTTAGCGTTTGTTTTCGCGTCCAGTCTTCTGGAATCAGTCCTTTATTTTTGTACTTATTAGTAACTTCTAAATAATAACCAAAGACATTATTAAAGCCTATTTTTAAATTATCAATTCCAGTACGCTTGGCTTCCGTCTGTTGAATTTCTAATAAAAGATCTTTTCCGTTTTTGACGATATGCCGCAATTCGTCTAGCTCTTCATTTAAGCCATCGGCCATTACATCGCCTTTATGCAGATTGACAGGAGGTTCTGGCTGTAAATATTTTTCAATCGTTTCTATGATTTCAGGACAAGGATCTAGTTGCTCGCCAAGTTGTTTTAGTACCGGACTTTTTGCGGTCGTCAATGCTTCCTTAATTGGACCAATGGCTTGACTTGCTTTTGACAACTGAATAATTTCTCGAGGATTAATTTTCCCAAGTGGTACTCGTGAAATCAATCGTTCTAAATCTCCAATTTCTTGAATTCCTTCACCAATGACTTCTCTAAATTCAGATTCTTTGGTAAAATATTCAACCGTATCTAAACGACTTTGAATCGCATTCGGTAAACACAATGGCAAGACCACCCATTTTTTTAACAAGCGCGCACCCATCGGAGAAATCGTCTTATCCAAAATATCAATTAACGGTACGCCCGTTTCATGCGGACTATAAATCAACTCAAGATTTCGGATCGTAAAACGATCTAACCAAACATAGCGGTCTTCTTGAATTCGACTAATCCGCGTGATATGTTTGACATTATTATTTTCTGTGGTAGACAAATAATGTAGACTTGCACCAGCGGATTGATTCGCCAAAAAAAGATCTTCTACGCCAAAACCTTTTAGAGATTTTACTTGAAAATGATTATGTAATTGTTCTTGTGTAAAGTCTTCTGTAAAAATCCAATCGTCCAATGGATAAGTATAAAAACGGGTACCAAAAGTTTCCGTAAAAGTCTTAGTATTATTTTTGGAAAATATAATTTCAGAAGGTTGGAAACTTTGTAGCAATTTATCAACAAAAGGAATATTGCCTTCGGCAACCATTAGCTCTCCGGTACTAAGATCTAAAAAAGAAACACCCACACGTTCTTTTTTTCCAAAACTTAAAGCCGCTAAAAAATTATTAGTTTTATGATCTAGAATTTTATCGCTCGTCGTTACACCTGGAGTGACGAGTTCGGTCACGCCCCGTTTGACAATTTTTTTCTCTTTAGAAGGTTTTTCCAATTGCTCGCAGACTGCTACTCGAAATCCTGCTCGGACCAGTCGAGGCAAATAAGTATCCATAGAATGATGAGGGAAACCCGCCAGTTCTATATCGCTACCGCCGTTGTTTCGTTTGGTCAAAATAATGCCCAATACCCGCGATGCAGTAATCGCATCAGCACCGAAGGTTTCGTAAAAATCACCGACTCGAAAAAGGAGAATAGCATCGGGATATTTAGCTTTGATATCCCCATATTGTTTCATGAGTGGTGTAACCTTCTTATTGCGTTTTTTTGTTTTCTCGTTTTTTGCCAAAATATGTGAATTTTTAGTAGATATTCGTTGAGTTTTGAGACATAGATATAGTCACAACTCCCGTATCCACAAAGGTAATAAGAAAATAATGGCTTTTAATAAGGGATCTGGAATAAAATTAGGAACGCCTTTTCTGCCTGATTTTTCAGGATATCCATCTGTTTTAAGCTAAAATTCTTAATTTTCCTGTATCTTTGTAGCGATTATTACGTCCTAAAAATGTAGCCAGATAAATGGGTTTGTATAAGCTAGTTTTCTGACGAAGTATACAGGTACATATAAGTACCTTATTTTATTACCTGATAGGAAAGATACGGTATATGGTCTTTTTTATCTAAACAAACTAAGAATTCATGATTCCACAATTTGCCGGACTCAACGACGCTGAAAAAAAATTATTAATTGACGCAATTCCAATGATTACGGCTTTAATCGCCGGCGCCGACGGAAATATCGACTCTGAAGAGAAAGAATGGGCTTCTAAAATTATGAAAATTAGAGGTTACCAGCATCCTCCAGCGTTAGAAGGTTATTACGAACTAGTAGGAGCAGAATTTGCTACCCGATTAGATCAATTAATCGAAACTTTGCCTTCTGGAACAGAGGAACGTAATAAAATGGTTAGCGATGAGCTAGCGCAATTAAACGATATTTTACCAAAGATGGCACCACTACACGGCGCTCATTTTTACCAAAGCTTTGTTACTTTCGCAGAACACGTAGCCAAGGCGAGCGGTGGATTCCTAGGTTTTGGATCTATCAGCCGCGAAGAAGGAAAGTTTGTCGAACTACCGATGATCAATAAAATAGACATGCCAGAAGATGGAATCGAAGATCCTTTTGCGGATGAAAATCAAGATCAAGAGGTGGAGGATTAGGATGCCGTTGG